>NZ_JBEPWD010000072.1:0-11028 GCF_041642575.1 Salegentibacter sp.
GAGGCCGTGCAGAATCACGGTAATTCCCTTTGACAATTTGTTTTGTTCCAGTCGGCTTCTTATTTCCATTAACCTGTTTTCTTCCAGGGTGTTTTCCAGCATTCCAAGCTGCTGGTATTCCTCTTTTCCAAAGAATAGTTGCTTTTCCACGATCTTTTCCGGCTTTAAGAGATCCTTTTCCTCGCCTGCGAAATTTAATTCGAGTCCTTCTTTCTCCAATAGCTCCAGCGCCTTGTCGGTGAGTTTTAATTCCGAAGAATTAAGGAAATCTCCTTTTACCACTTCCACCAGGTCTGATTTTATAAGAGGATTAATTCCTTTGATCAGGCTTTGGGTAAAATGGATCCGCCGGACTTCATCATCTATCAGTCCTTCAATACTTCGACTTAAAGACACCGATTCCATGCCGCTGATACTTTTCCAGGAGAGGTACAACAACAGGCATTTTTCCCGGTATTCCAGCTCCAGACGTTTAATTTCCTGAACAAAAGCAATTTTCTCATTCTTTTTCAGGAGCCTCCGCACATTGCTATATAGTTCGTAGGTACATATCTCCCCCTCATCACAGCTGCAGGCCTGTTTGTAAAAACTCTCCAGGAATTCTATTATTCCGTTTTCTGACTTTTCCGGGGCGGGCAGAGGGAGTTCATCTCTTACCACCGCCGCCTTTACCGTGGGGTGAATGCCAAAGTCTTCCTTTCTCCCCCGCCCAAAAGCCCCACTTCGGTTGATCTCTATAAGATTTTTCTCCTCCAGGCTTGTCCATTCTGAAGTATAGTTGAGCAGCAAAATACCTTTATAATCCAGGAATTTTCCAAGGCTTTTCAGGCAGGTACCTTCTCCTTCTAGCTCCAGTTGAAAGATGATGGCAAAAAAGAAGGCCTGCAGCGGGGAAACCCTTAATTTTTCAGCCAGATAGCCGAGCTCATTTTCTATGATTTTGAAGGTACCGCCCTGCATCGCACAGCCTTTAGCAACTTCACAAATGCGATTGATCTTTTCCAGGATTTCGTTGGTAAATTGCTTCTCCATGTTCTTATTTTTTTCAAAACTATGGGCGCGTTGCGACAGAAGATGACAGTTTGTTATTTTTTTTGGGTTCTCGGCTCTTGTCATGTCAGTTCTGAGTTGCGGGTTCTCGGTTCCTTTTTTTGAAACGGCAGGTAATCTTAAAAAGGAAGAACTTCTATTGCTTACTCTTATGGGATTTCTCACGGAGCCTGTCCTGAGCGGTAGCCGAAGGGTTCGAAATGACAAGGCAAGTGGGAGTTCTTGTCATTCCGACAGAGCGAGGTAGGAGCGACGAGGAATCTCATAATGTAGCTCTCTAACTGTTTTAATAGTGGAAACACTCTGATGGGATTTCTTATTGCCCTTCTCCTGAGTTTTAACTTAAGGATTCCGAATTACAATAAATCAATTTATTAATGTAAACTCATGTTATTCAGCTGATTAAATTTAATTCATTATTTTTAAATATAACTTCATCCATACGTGGCAAATGATTGAATACACTGAAGGTATCTATAAATTCCATATTTATATACTTACAAACAAGTATAGAACTACCTATTACATTGGGGTAACTAGTAATTTGAAAAGGCGTTTGCAGGAGCATAAAGAATCAATAGAACTCCGGAAAAAATCTTTTGTAGCCCGGTATAATTTAACGGATCTAGTCTATATAGAAACCTTTGGATGGATACAGCAAGCCCTCGCCAGAGAGAAAGAATTAAAAGCCTGGAGAAGGGAGAAAAAGCAGAATTTAATTCGTTGCTATAATCCAAAGATTGAAGCTTTGAATTCCATGTTCGAAAAGTAATGCCTCCCTTGACTCTTGTCATTCCGATGGAGCGAGGTAGGAGCGACGAGGAATCTCATTAGGAAACTCCTTTAGTTGTATAGTCCTAACTACCCTTGCCCACTCAGATGAGATTCCTCCCGGAGCCCGTCCCGAGCGCTAGTCGAAGGCTTCGGAGTTACAATTAGTGAGGGGTTCTTGTCATTCCGACACAGCGAGGTAGAAGGGACGAGGAATCTCATAATCGAGTTCCTTTATTTTTATAGTCGTAACTACCCTTGCTCACTCATATGAAATTTCTTACGGAGCCTGTCCTGAGCGGTAGCCGAAGGCTTCGCAGTGACAAATACAAAGGGTCCTTTTGATTCGGGTAACTATTCCTTACCCATAAAAGCAGCCGGCCCGATCTTCTTCTACTTCTTTAAAGAAAAGGTCCAGGTCGTCCACCATTGGGCGGGGAGGGTAAACTTCCCATTTCATATTCGCCCGTTGCCAATAGATCTTCCAGACCTTCCGGCTTTTGTTGAATGTAGCTTTAGCAATAGCGGGGTAAATTTTCTCCTCAGGATGCACGGGATGAGGTCGTATCTCGTAGATGAGGACAGACTGCCCTTTTATATCACATCCCAGATCTATCTTATGCCTGATGTTTTCCTCCGGTCGCTTTCTGTCCAGGAATGCCTGAATCTTAGTTTTGATTTTTTGCTTCTCTTCTGAAGTGAATGCCATAGCCTGATCTTTATAATACAAGTTTAGGAAAATTTGCCATTTCTGCATAACTCTTCTTTGGCCTGATTCCAGATTTCGCATCGAAACATGTTTGTGTGTCTAATGAAATATGAGTTAATTAATCTTTGTATTCGGCTCAGGATTTTTGTGATTGATAGTCTCTCCCATTTGTCATTCCGACAGAGCGAGGTAGGAGGGACGAGGAATCTTTTAAGTTCTGAGTTGTGAGTTTTGGGTTCTCGGTTTTTCTTTTTTTAGTGGAGAGTGGAGAGTGGAAAGTGGAGAGTGGATTTTTTGGTTTTTCTTAGTTGAAGCTGGGTAACATATTAGCTCACTCAGATGAGATCCTGAGTCAGGCTCAGGATGACGTTTGTAAGGAATTCCGTCATTCCGGACTTGATCCGGAATCTCATTCTGCGGTTCTGAGTTGTGAGTTTTCGGTTTTTCTTTTTTGAAACCACCGGAATTTTGAATAGGAATATCTTCTATTGCTTACTCAGATGGGATTTCTCCCGGAGCCTGTCCTGAGCGGTAGCCGAAGGGTTCGAAATGACAAATTTTTGAGGAGTTCATTCCGACGGAGCGAGGTAGGAGCGACGACGAATCTCATAATGAAATATTGTATTCAACCACCTCCCTAAAATACTCCCAGATCATCACCATGGCCAGGGTATCGAGTTCGCAGTATTTTAGCAGAGATTGTTTTATCGCCAGGCGTTCTTCCTCCGGCATATCGGTGTATTGGAGTTTGCCGTAGGCGGTAAGGGCAGCACCTCCATCGGCGATTCCGGTGAGGCCGGAGACGGATTCTTCTATCTGTTCCTCATCCCAGTCTGCAAAGAGGGGTGGAAGCATTTTGTAGGGATTCACCAGCTTGCCCTCTTCCACCTGCAACCAGACATGTTCCCGGTTGAAGTTTTTTGAAGTGAGTCCGATTTCACCAATAGATTGGGAGTATTTCTGTTGTAGTAATTCCGAGGAATTCAGAACCGCGGGAAGGACGGCCTTAATAGAATTGGAGCCGCCCATGTGCGGACTGTAATAATAATCCTTGACCACCTGAAACAGGTCGATCATGTTGCGGTCGCCATTCCATTTTTCCGTGGCGCTTTTTTTGGATTGGGTGATGTGCTTGATGAATTCCTGCAGTTCTTTTTTATCAGGTTCGTCAGACTCTTCCAGTTGCTGATATATAGCATTGAGGATGGTATTTTCGTGTGGGGCATACCTGAAGATGCTGCCGGAGTTTTTAGAAAGTGCCTTTTTTAGTTCCCGTACGAATTCGAAGTTCGGGAATTTCCCGGGTTCAAAATTGATGTATTCGCTTTCGTGTTTGATGATTCCGGCCTCATCTACCGTATGATGAGAAAATTGAAAAGCTACCTGCTCGTAAGGCCTTCGACCTTTATTGAAGGGCAGGGCGGTGGCGCTGGTTTCAAAGTCGATGAAATTGAGCGGAAACTTCCAGCTTTGCATTTCCTGTTTCAGCGCTTCTTTTAAAATATATGGCCCCGGGTCATCACTCCGGGTTTTTTCCACCTGTATCCATTGCCTTTCTGAAGAGGAGATCTTTCCGGCTTCAGGTTTTACCCCAAGATCATCCTCATTTAAATCCCTGAAAAAGAATTTATCTTCTTTAAAAAGTTTAGGCCCTTTCTTGTAATGCAGGTTCCAGATATCCCAGATAACAAACTCAGTAAATTCATTTTCACTCCAGCCCATCTGACCGGTCCAGCATTCCCTGAAGCCCGACTTTTTTCCTTCGGCCAGTTCCTCTTCTGTAGCTCTGAATTCACAGCCTTTACAGTTGGAGTAGGAGACAGGGGCATTGAAGAATTTGTCGGCTGTATAATGTTCTGAAAAGATCTTGATGCTCTGCTCCAGATTGAGGTTCTCGTAACACAAATGCTTTCCGGCTTCTATTTCATCCAGGATAGTATCTATGTTTATTTTGCCCAGAACACTACCGCCAATCTCCTCCAGGCTGTTTACCTTTTTGGTAATCCCGGTACGATTCCCGGCAGTTTTATTGATCCTGAAAAGCTGGTTGAGACCTTCAATGGGTGCTTTCTTGCTTTTATCGGCTAACATGAGATAAGACTTGATCTTCCACTCAGGATGACATTTTTGGATCACGTAGCGCTGAAAGGCCACATCAAACAAATAGGGCTTCCAGCCACTAACGAGTCTGCCCTTTTTTCCCACCAGCAGGTTTTCATCTGCCGGATCAAAGGATTTTGCCTTCACCTCGATAAGCTGAACATTATTCCCCCGCTTCACCAGGATATCGGTGCGGATGAACAGGTTCTCAGTTTTAAAAGCAGCTTCAAAGATCACTACATTTTCCCGTTGCAGCAGTTCTTCGGTTTGCGCCGCCAGCAGGTCGTAATTCCAGTCGTTATCATCTATTAAAATTCCCTCAGGATAATGCAGCCGCGCCAGTTCCTCCACCTGGAATCCGCCCTGGGCCAGAGCTTCCAGGAAAGGATCTTCCAGCTTTTGGTTGGCATACTCCTTCTTTTTGGTGTAAAAGAGCTTGTTCGGGCATTCCAGGGCTTGTTTAAAACGGGATTTGGTGAGGAGGCGTTGAGACATGTTTTTTGTATTATCTGACTAAGATAGCAAGTGACAGCGACAAAAGCTGGCGTCAATATAGATTCCTTGGTAAGCCATTGAAGCTTTTAAAATTTGAGCCGAATAGATTTTTTTGCGGCTCATTGAAATTTCTCCCCGAAGATTTTTACGGTATACAATATACGGTCTACATTATACATTTTACGTAAATTTCAAAAAATCCCCCTTAGATGGTAAACAGGTTATATCTCCGGAATTTCGGGAAATTGGTTTTTCTCGCCTTGGTTTTTTCTTTTCTGGCTTATGTGATGTATGATAAGCCGAATGATTCAGAAACGCAGCAAGAATCTTCAAAAGAGGAAACAATTTTCACCTCAGAGCAAACCAATTATACTTTCAGGGACAGCATTGTGGAATATGGAATGAATTTGTTAGGAACGCCTTATGTAACGGCGGGTAGCGGAAAAGAAGGTTTTGACTGTTCCGGTTATATATATTTTGTTTTTCAACGTTTTGATATTGAGGTGCCCCGAAGTACGGCAGGATATGAAAATTTTGGAACTGAGATCCCCATTGAGAAGGTCCAGAAAGGAGATCTTCTATTGTTTTTAAGTCCCACCCGCGATACGATTGGTCATATTGGTATTGTTTCTACTGCAAATGGGAATGAAAGCGATTTTATTCACGCTACCTCAGGTAGTGCGATGAAAGTAGTTATTACAAATCTTTCGAACGAAGGCTACACCCGCCGGTTCGTAAAAGCCATCCGGGTGTTATAAATACTACCTGATACCCCCGCCAGATTATTTTACCTCGTACAAAGTAGTCACTAAAACTCCCTGAAAACCGGGAGCCGGAACAGATAATAACTGTGTTTCATCTTTGGCCTTAAAGTGAAACGGGGGTGCGGAAAGCTTAACGCCACTCTGTTTTTTTAGTCTGATTCCCTGCCCGGAAATAATATCCTTATTGGGTTCAAAATCTTCTTCCGGTAAATGCTCGGTGAGAATAACATATTTGAAATCGTATAATTTTTCTACCAGCCTTTTAATTTCCGCATTCGATAAATGTTGCAACACCTGCCTTAGAATCGCGCAATCTCCCGCAGGCAATTCATCCTTTGCAATATCCAAAGCATGAAATTCCAAATTATCTGCTTTGAATTCTTTTTTATTATGCGCTATAAGCTCCGGTACTATGTCTACAGCGATATACTTTTTGGAATACTGTACCAGTTCTTTACCGATATTAAAATCCCCGCAACCCAGATCACAAACTATCGGTGGGGTTTCAAAACTTTTTAAAAATTCCGATACTACAGCGATATACGGATTTACTGTTTCGGGATGATGGGAGCCTAAACCGGAGTAATATTCAGATCTCTTCCCACCCCACAGGTTGTTTTTATAGATCTGCGCCATGGCATCTTTAGTTGGCCAGGGCTGCTTTATTTTTTTCTTTTTTGTCATTTAAAGGAAAATCCAGAACGGTCGTCCCATCGATTATGCGGCGGTTTTCTTAAAGCCTTATTTTGTCAGAATCTTGTCTGTTAGAAAAGAAGGATAATATTTCTACTGAATCATTATTTATGCGATAGTATAAAGTATTAAATCTGGCTACTACAACTCTTCTAACATTTTTCCTCTTTCCGGAAACCTGAAATAGTTCTGGATTTTTAGAGATTAATTCTACTATATGATCCAGTTCATGGGAGAAATTTTTCAATTCTCTTTCCGTCCAGTTTTCTTCTAGGTATATTACTGTATTTTCTAATTCAGAAAGGGCGTGGTCAGTCCACAGAATTTTATAACCACTTTTCATATAATTTCTTCGCTTCGGAATGAGATCTTAGTTTTCCGGAATCAGCATCCTGAATTCCTTTGTCGATTGATTTCTTTTCCTCTTTGGATATTTCCTTCCACCAATCTGTTTTCTCAGTCTCTCGCAACTTCATTATTTTTTCAATAATGGATTCATCATTCAGGGTAGATAACCACTGAATTAATTCGATTTTCTTATTTTGAAGATCTATATCCATACCTCAAATTTACAATTTTACCTTTAATTCTTGCTCTTTAAGGAAACTTTTAACTGAGCCACAACCATGGCATCTTTGGTGGGCCAGGGCTTTTTTATTTTCTTATTTTTTGTCATTTCCTAATCCCTCATTTCAATGATCATACTTTCAGGTTCCATCCATTCCGAAAAGGAAACATCACTTTTTACTTTCCTGAATTGACACCTGTAACCGTCAAAACTGTATTCATAGAGCACTTTGCCCTTGCTTTTCAAAACTCCCACTTGTGGCGTTTGTTTAATTCTTATCGTCCAGTTCCGGCGGGTGCCGGGCAGCTTGAACAGCAGATACTCAGGATAGATCCCGGTTCTTTCAAATTCGCGCATGCCGCCCTGGATGTAGGTGATGTCTAATTTCATAAAATTTTTATTTATATGCCCGAAAATCAAAACCTCAGCCACTACACAATTATTTTAACGTTGTTGTATATCAGCAAGTTAAGCTTTGCACAATTGATGTAACTTTTCTTCTGGATAGCATTAAATTCAGGTAGGAATTTAAGATTTATAGATATGTATCGGTTAGTTTTGTTCTTCTTTTTTTGCAGCTTTAGCAGTTATGGGCAATTCTATACTGGAATGGCAATAGATCCTAATAAAGCCTTTGGGATTATAGACAATCCCAGGACTGAACAAGATCACCGGGGGCTTCATTTCGATATCGAAGCGGGATTCATTAATCATGAATTTGGCTTTTACTTACTCTACGGAAAATTCAAAGAAGCAAATTACCAGAAACTGGCTTTGGGAGCCGACTATTTCTTTTTAAAAGCCGATAAAATTGAATTTGGGATTGGAAGCAGTGTTTCCAATATCTGGAAAAAGCAGGGCGATCTATCTGAAACTACGACCTATTTTGGCTGGCTTGGGCGGCTAACCGGGATCTTTTGGGTCTATCCCAAACTAGGACTGGTGGGGAATTTTCAATATCAGAGCCGCCCCGATCTGGAAGTAACAGGTATTCTGGAAGGAAAAATCGGTTTGAGATATTTTTTTAGAAACTAAGTCTACGCTCTTGTTTTTCAGCAGTCCTTTAGAGATGCCTTTCAAATTTGCGCATCCCGCCCTGGATGTGGGTGATTTCTAATTGCATGGTGTTTGTTAATTCCTGATCTCTGAAATGCTTTTGAGTTTATAATTGCGATCCCATTCTGTGGTAAGTTCCAGATCAAAAACTTTGTAATCGTCAGTGATTTTTTCTTTTGCCTTGTAGATCATTTTATAGGTGACAATGTATCCTCCTGTTTCAGCCGGTAAAACCTTAAATGAATCCCAGTCAATATCTGAAGATGAATAAGGGTACTTACCCCGGTGGGCTTTTGCATTTCTGTAGATCCATTCCCTGGAGGGATTTTCCTCTCCATACCAGTAAGTAACCTGTGGACTCAAATACTCCGGCAATTTTTCTATTTGGTTACTATTCATAGATTGGTAGTAATCGGCGACGGTTTCTTTTAGTTCTTTTTCCGGCGTTTCATCAGAAAAAGCGAAGCTGTAAATTATCATAAAGATGGCCAGTACTCCAACAGCAGCGAGGGCCAGGATTTTAGAGTTATATTTCTTAGCTTCTTTTTTTGTTTCTGGTTTCTTTTTTTCCTGAGGAGAAGATTCCTCTTTAAAGTTGCCGGTTTTAGGTCCTAGCTTGAGTAGGTAGTTAGGATAAGTTTCATGTTTAATTTCAAAATTCCTCAAGTAATACGTAAACAGATATCTGAATTTGCATTCTTCAAGTTTTAGAAAACTCAGTTTAGAAGGATTAGATGGTGATTCCCAGTATCCGAAAATTACAAAGACAGGTATTTCTTCATTTAATTTTTTAAATCTTAATTCCTGATTTGGCTTTAAACCTTTTACTCTATTATCTATAGCTGAGGACCTGTATTTAGCCTCTACATAAAATTCTTTTCCAGTCTCTAAACACCTGAAAAGAAAATCCGGGTAACTCGCACTTTCCGGATATCTTTTCTCATTATCCTTTTTGGAACTTGTTCTATGGACAAGAGCATATCGATCTTTGGTGAAAATGGTATTTTCTACAAAGTCCTCGAACTCTTTACCAATATGATGGGAGTCCTTCTTGTAATTTTGTTGCATGCAATATTTTTAAAGTGGTACTATTTTATTTTTTTACTTGAAAATATAAAAGAGTCTTGTTGGATGGTCTCATTTTGTATTTTAAATATATGATCGGTCAAGACAGGTTAATTAATTTCTTTCCTATTTGGTTTATGAAATTACACTTTTTCGATAATACCCATTATTTGCCATTAATCGTCTTAGTTTAAATTTCTCTAAGCTTTCTTAAGCTCTCAATTTGATTTTCCTCGGTATATAGTCTCATCTCAAAATTGAATGGATATTCTCTTTTCGCTCTGGCTCTTATTTTTTGAAAGTCATCCAAATCTATATCATCAGGTTTTTCTTTTTGTAGTCCTTCTAAAGCCTTTTTTTGGTTTTTGATATAATATTCTTGCATTTCAAAGTCTCCAGGATACTCTTCTTTTCCTTTTCGTTTTATAATATCTTCTGCCCCTTCAAATTCACTGGAATTATTATTGGAGTAAACAGTATCAGGTTTGGCAGTTTTTTTTTCTTTCCCTAAAGATTTATTTTTTAGAATCTCGACTTCTTTTAAATAGGAATTGGCATCTTCTGGCTCTTTCGAAAGATTTTCAGATAAATCATAAATAAATTGAAAAATATCCGTGGAATCTGTTGCATCTAATGCATTTATATTTTTTAATGGCCCTTCTAATAGTCTTGTGCCAGATGGATCACAAATCAATGGAAGTAGGGGTAATTGGGTACCCCATCTTGCACCTAATTCAAAAAGCACATAGGTTGAACTTATACTTTTCGAGGTTATCAATCCAATGAAAACTTTTGATGAAAAAATTTCAGTGTTGATCTGTTCGTCCGTTTTAGCCCCAGTAGGTAATTTAAAACCTGCGACGCTTGTACAACGAATACTTTTATTTGGAACTTTTAAAGCCTTAATTATTAAATTTATTAAGGATTCAGCTATATCTTCATCGTCGCTACTATGGCTTATAAAGATATCTAAGCCTTTAACGTTACTGATTTTATTGAATTGATTTTCAGTCTCTTTCTTATTGCCATAATCACCCTTTATAAAATCTATCCGAAGAAGAGGAAAGCAACCAGGAATGTTGTAGAGAATAGTTTTGTTTTCATGAAGTATTTGATTTGCTAATAAAGATAGGAATTTTAGACATTGGATGGGTGTTGGCAGGTTGTAGAGTTCTCAGTTGTGAGTTCTCTGTTCTCTGTTCTCTGTTCTCTGTTTTTTAATAGTGGAAAGTGGAGAGTGGAGAGTGGATTTTTTTGGTTTTTCTTAGTTGAAGCGGGCGAACATATTAGCTCACTCAGATGAGATCCTGAGTCAGGCCTGCCTCGCCGGTCAGGCAGGCTCAGGATGACGTTTGTAAGGAATTCCGTCCAGATGGGACATCTCGACTCCGCTCGATGTGACAAAAGGGCTCGAGGTAGGAGCGACGAGGAATCTCACTGAACTGTTCTCAGTTCTTCTTTTTTTGAAACGGGCGAGGATCTTGAATAGGAAGAACTTCTATTGCTTATTCTGATTGGATTTCTCCCGGCAATCCAATCCCAAACAATTAGCTCTCATGGATGTTTCTTGATAAATTGGATTTGTTGCCGTTTTTTGCTGATTTGGATCTGTTCATTTTTTTGCTTGTCCAAAAAAACGAACCAAAAAAAGGACACTTTATTGGAGGTGTTTCCGAATCGCTACCGCGCTTCGGAACCATACTTTCCCGACTAAATTTTCTCCAAGGCTTCAAAAATTTTACGCCGGGAAAGTCCTA
>NZ_JBEPWD010000073.1:0-5380 GCF_041642575.1 Salegentibacter sp.
TCATTTTAAATTGTATTTGCTTTTATTTTAAAGATAATTCTTTTGTCTTTCAAAGTAATACACTTTTAATCCAGATTATTTAATCCAGGTTATTGTCAGATATCCGTGGGTTGCTTTTATTTTTATCCTTTTTCGTGAGGGATTCCAGCGTCACATCTAATGGACTCCTTATCTGCATCAGGTCTTTTTGTGTAACGTGGGTATAGATCATAGTCGTCTCTGGGCTTGAATGTCCCAGTAAACTCTGGATATACCTGATGTCTATCCCGTTTTCAAGCATATGTGTTGCAAATGAATGCCGTAAACAGTGCGGGGTAACCCGCTTTTTCAATCCCGCCTGCCGGCACGCCTGCTTCAGGGCCGCCCTAACACTTGAGCCTGAATATTGACCACCATTGGCACCTTCTACAAAATAAACTTTTGGCCGGTAGGTGTTCAGGTAGTTCATTAATAAGGGAACAAAACTTTCAGCCATGGTGACAAAACGGTCTTTACGGCCTTTGGCTTTTCTTACAATTATTTGCCGGCGATCTATATCTATGGCATTTAATTTTAGGTTTAATGCTTCTCCTATTCGCAGCCCGGAGGCATACAACATAGCAAACAAAGCCCGGTGCTTTAGGTTGCGTGTGGCCCGTAGCAGGTCTATAACTTCTTCCTTAGATAAAACCGTTGGCAGGCTTCTGTCCTTTTTAGGAGTGCTAATCATTTCAGCTTCCAAATCGGGTAATCGCTGTAAGCTGGCAAAATGCTTTAATGCACTCACACATTGCCGGTGGGTGCTAATCGCATAATTCCTGCCCGCGATCTCCCGCTCAAAATATAACTCCAGGTCCCGGTTGGTTAATTCATCAACCGACTTTTCCAGGCTAAGCAAAAACTTTTCTATAAAACTTTTATAAGTCCGCATCGTACTATCGCTGTAACGCTTTCCCTTCAAATAAGAAAGATAGATGTTCAGTAATTCCTGCTTTGGTTTACTCAACTGTTTGATTTCGGTAGCAGGCGTCGATTTTACCCCGGCCAGTGCCGAGTAGTCAATATACCTGCCCTTAGTTTTGAGTATCTCGAAAAGCTTGCTTTTGTTTTTTTGAGAAAAGGGCAAATAGTAGCAGCGGTTTGTTCTGCTCCAGCGTATCCCGGATACTTTACCCACTTCCTGGTTAAGCTCCATATTAAAAGGAAAAGACACCCCAATATGCAGCGCTCCCCGGTGTTTTAAAGGATATAATTTGATTTCTAACATTCGAAAAAGTTTATAAACCTCAACATAAACATTCTGCTCCCTTTTTTCACTGCGGAAAATCCCTCCTTTTTAGTGCCGAATATTTTAGGCTGAATTTGCCTGATCCTTTTTCTACGGAATTTTTTTGCTGAAGGAATTTGAAGCTGCGGAAGGAAATGTGAAAGTTTCCGTTTGAATTATTTCTGAAAATTCTGAAGCCTAAAAGCTGAAATTAATTTCTTCCTTATTACACCCACAACCTGCTACGCGCTAAGATAATCGCGGTATTCTTCAAAGAAAGCTTCCAGCTGAAGCATATGCTCATTTAAGAATTTCATCACCTCGGGCCATTGCTGCCGGTTGTGAATATTCACCCCGTCCAGCTGCACATAAACCCTGGAGATCGTCTTTCCCTCGGGCAATTCATAAGCTTCCTCAAAAACAGCATCCGGCAGGTATTCATTCCTGAGGATCTGCTTTAAACTAAGCAGTTTTTCAAAATAGTAGGCGCGAACGAGTTCATCGGGATCGATAACGTCCAGGGAAACCTGCGCAAATTTCCGGTTGAAAGTGAATTTAAGCTGGATCTCCTTCTGTTTGGTATCGTAGAGGATCCACTTCGTTCTGTAAACTATTCCGAAACTCGTCCAGAACTGCTCCCGTAATTTTTTACTTTCTTCCTTACTGAACATACTTAAATAAAATAAGCCAGCAGGATCCCTGCGACGATCACCAGCAATTTCGAGGCGTTGAACTTATGATTTCTGGAAGCTTCAAAAAGGATAGTGGTCGAGACGTGCAGAAAGATCCCTATCACTATCGCATTGAGATACACCGAACTTTCTGCGATAAGCGGCACATTCATCTTTAAGAAACTACCCAGCGGAGTCATTAGCGCGAAGATTCCCAAAAACAGAAAAACCTTCCATTTGGCAAGCTTCGAGTGAATTAGGAAAACCGACAAAATTGCGGCTACCGGGATCTTGTGGATCACCACTCCGTGTAATAAATGCCCTTTTTCATCAAGCGGTACCCCTTCCAGTAAAGCGTGAATACTTAAGCTTACCAGTAACATCAAGGGGAAAGCAGTGCTTTTATCGGTGGTATGCATGTGCCCGTGTTCCACTCCTTTGGAGACGAATTCCAGCAGGATCTGCAGCAGCAGGCCCAGCATAATAAAAATTCCAATCCCGTCTATCGCTTCCGCATAAACTTCAGGCAGTAATTCAAAAATCGTGACCGATAGGAGGTAAGCTCCACTAAAACTAAGCAGTAATTTAAAACCGGTAGAAGTCCCCGGATTCAGAAAACGTGAAATAACATAGCCGATAAGAACCGAAACTAAGGGTAATAAGTAGATCATTAATTGCTGAATATGATAGATGTTTGTCGGCTTCTTTCCCGAAAATTACACGGCACCGACTCCCTTTTTCCTCTTTAACTGTACCCTTAAAATTATAAGATATAGTCTTTTCATTCCTCTCCTGTTCTTCGGCACATCCGCCAAAATTAATGTATTTTTGCCATCTCTAAAAAAGCGATATGGATAATTTTAAAATGATAGCCAAGACTATGTATGGTTTTGAGCCAATACTGGCTAAAGAATTACTGAGTCTTGGTGCAATGGATATTAAAGAAGGCACCAGAAACGTGAGCTTTTACGGCGACCTGGGCTTTATGTACAAAGCGAACCTCTGCCTGCGTACTGCCATTAAGATCCTGAAACCTTATCGCAGCTTCAGGATCAATTCTGAAGAAGAACTCTATAAGAATATATATGCGCTGCCCTGGGAAGAATTTATGGGCGTAGACGATAGCCTGGCCATAGATGCTACCGTTCACTCTGAAATTTTCACACATTCCCAGTATATCTCTCTTAAAACCAAAGATGCTATCGTAGACCGGTTTCGGGATAAATTTGGGAAGCGCCCCGATGTAGACCTCGATTTCCCTACGCTGCGAATCAATATACATATTGAAAAGAACTTCTGTAATGTTTCCTTCGATAGTTCCGGGCAATCCCTGCATAAACGTGGCTACAAGACTGCCACAAATATCGCCCCCATCAACGAAGTGCTTGCCGCAGGACTGCTGCTGCATTCAGGTTGGGATGGCCAGAGCGATTTCCTGGATCCCATGTGCGGAAGCGGAACCATTCTCATCGAAGCGGCAATGATCGCCTGTAATATTCCGCCAAACCTGAATAGAAAGGAATTTGCCTTCGAGAAATGGAAAGACTGGGATGAAGCCCTGTTTGAACAAATTGAGGAGTCGGTGCTTAAAAAGGTAAGGGAATTTCACTTCAGTATCAAAGGTTACGACAAAGCGCCTTCAGCCGTTCACAAGGCCATAGACAATATTGAAAATGCCAATCTTTCAGAATTCATCAAAGTGGAAAGACAGGATTTCTTCGAGTCTCAAAAGGAAGGGGAGCGGCATTTGCATATGTTGTTTAATCCGCCGTACGGCGAAAGGCTGGAAATAGATATGCCTGCTTTCTACAAGTCAATAGGCGATACCCTGAAACAAGGCTATCCCGATACCGATGCCTGGTTTATCACCTCCAACCTGGAAGCCATAAAACACGTAGGCCTGCGACCCTCAAGAAAAATAAAACTATACAACGGCGCCCTGGAATCCAAACTCCTTAAATACCAGATCTATTCGGGTACCAAAAAACGGAAACGGATGGAGTAGAATTTATTTGTTGTACCGTCATTCCAGGCTTGACCCGGAATCTCATCCTGAGGTTGCGTATTTAAAAAACAAATTATTTAATGAAATCTGGTTTCGGGAGTCGGGTTAGGCAAAAAAAGGAGGTCTGTCAAGTTAAACACCGAACAACAAACTTCAAATAACAAACAAATTGAATAAATTTTCAGCAAATTTTGACCAAATTATTTCTAACTTCATTATTTATATTTAGATAATAATTCAGAAGTTTTCTTGAAACGATTATTTTTAAAATCTTCTTCTGATTGGTCAATTCTTTGGTCAAGTTCTTCTTGTGTCATCGGGTTGAAGTCTTTCTCAATGACATTTTTTTTCTCTTTCTTTAGAACTTTCTCAAGTCGGGAAATGGCTTCCTCACTCTGAAGTTGTAGAAAGTCTTTTATAAACTCTATTTTTCTAGCTTCTAAGTCCATCTTTCAGCTTTTTATCAAAAATACGAATTCTAATTCAATACTATTTGTTTGAAAAATTATTTTGGTCAGCTTAATATTAAAAGTAAATAGGAACATTCCGAAGATTAAATAATAAACTCTATTTTCTTCACATTAAAGCCTGTCCCGAAGTGGTTTCGGGAGTAGGGTAAAGGAAAAAAGAAACTTTTGTCCAGGCAAAATTGAAAGATACCGAATAAACGCCTCTCGACTCCCGAATTAACGAATCTCCAGGTAACCAACCAAAATCCACTCTCCACTCTCCACTTTACACTAACTGCAAACCACAAACTACAAACAAAAAACAACCGAGAACAGACTACCGACTAAAGACCCCATAGCAATTGAGCCAATGATTAATTTCACGTCATCCCGGACCTGATCCGGGATCTCACCCTGATTGGGTGTTGGTTGTTAAGAGTTTAAGTAGAGTGAAAAGAAAGAAGAGACCAGTAATTACTATTTTTGATAATGAAAATTAATGTTTAAAACCGGTCAACCCTATTCAGTACTCTACAAACTCACAACCGAGAACCGTCTACCGACTAAAGACAAAAGACTATCGACTATTTCTTATAAATAGTTATCAGATAAGTGATCCCATAGTAATTGAGCCAATGATTAGTTTCACGTCATCCCGGACCTGATCCGGGATCTCATCCTGATTGGGTGTTGGTTGTTAAGAGATTATGTAGAGTGAAAAGAGGGAATTAGAAGGAGAAAGGACCCACAACCGAGAACCGAGAACCCACAACCGAGAACTCATAACCGAGAAAACCGTCTACCGTCTAAAGACAAAAGACTATCGACTATTTCTTATAAATTGGGATGAGATAAGAGATCCCATAACCATAACCTACACCAAAATTACTGTCGTCATAAGTGCGGTTAAATCCGGGAATAGTAAGGTTGTCGAAGTTATTTGGTGTTTTCTGAAAAAGCCTGCGTTTCAACTGAACATTAGCCGTGAGATAAAGGTTATTCAGGATCT
>NZ_JBEPWD010000073.1:5480-10719 GCF_041642575.1 Salegentibacter sp.
AAATTACTGTCGTCATAAGTGCGGTTAAATCCGGGAATAGTAAGGTTGTCGAAGTTATTTGGTGTTTTCTGAAAAAGCCTGCGTTTCAACTGAACATTAGCCGTGAGATAAAGGTTATTCAGGATCTCCACTTTTAACCCCCCCATCAGCTCTATCCAGCTGGCATTAAGGCCGGTGTTTTCTATCATTTCGTCCCGCACATCAGGCCCGAAAAACTGCGAGGTGTTGTAAATGGTGTATTCGATTAGCTCCTGCTTAAAAGTGGAAAATCCGTACCGCAGGCCGGCAAAGATCATATTTTCCATTCCGGTCCAGTTTTCGTAAGCGTTGTAATCTACCCCGATTTTGGCATATTGCCCGGTAGAAACCACGCTGATATTATCTTCAGAAAAAGGAAGACTTTCAGAACCGACCTCGGCAGCGGCATAGAAATTATCATATACCCTGTAATCTCCCATGATCTCGAAACCATCATAATCATCCTGGAGAAAACTACGCGCGAGTTTGCTCAGGTCTGTTCCTACCCGAATGCCGTATTTCTCCCGCTGATCTAAAGTGTCCAGGGCAGTAGGCTGCTGTGCGAACAAAAACCCTGTTGACAGCAAAAAGATCAGACTAGTAGAAAATAGAGATATGGCGGTTTGTTTCATCTTCAACTTCGGTTTGTTCTATAGTATAAGTTTGAATCCAGGCTTCATCGTCGCCGGCATCGATATTCAGCCTGAGATCAGAATAGATCACTTTATAGGCACAGGCACGGTTTACATAAACTTGCTCGCGGCCGTAGGAAAATCTTAAAATATCGGTGTTCGGGATAAGTGTATTTGTATCATCCTCGTCATCCTCGTCATCCTCGTCATCCTCGTCGATCTCCCGGGCATTGAGCGTAAACGCGTACTCGGTATTATTTTCAAAGGTTTTTAAAGGGATCATGATACTATCAACATTTACCCTGTCCAGAAGTATAGTATCTCTTTCCGTGTCCCAAACCCGTAAATTAGTTGGAGACCTGGTTTCTTCAGGTTCTTCTATATCAAAGAATTTAATGATAAGCAGGGGAGTGGTATCAGTGCTGGCCGGACAAAGATCGTCACGCTGGCACCCGGAAACCAATACTCCGAAGCAAACAAGAAAGATTTTTAAAAAGATCTTATTCATCTATTCATGTATTAACCCGAACCCGGGAATTTGACACAGACTTTTAAGTATTAGTCTAAACCCTCCAAATTTCCGGCAGCTTCCCGGAAACATTTAATCAATATTAAACCGAACCCCGGAATTTGACACAGGCCTATAAATATCAACCTGAAATTTCACCATTTATGCTACCTGGAGCTTGCCGGCTTTCTAAACAAACCACATTTTCCACGTGGTGAGTTTGCGGAAACATATCTACGGGTTGAACTTTGGTTACCTTGTAATATTCGTCCAGCATTGCCAGATCCCTCGCCTGGGTAGCCGAATTACAACTCACATACACAATTCGCTTTGGCAAGATACCAATTATTTGGGCTACCACATCTTTATGCATCCCGTCCCGTGGCGGATCGGTAATGATTACATCAGGATGCCCGTGTTCATTGATAAAACTTTCAGTAAATACTTTTTTCATATCCCCAACGTAGAACTCCGTGTTGGTAATCCCGTTACGCTCTGCATTTTCTTTGGCGTCTTCAATAGCTTCCGGGACTGCTTCAACTCCGATTACCTTTTTGGCGTTTTTAGCTACAAACTGCGCGATGGTGCCTGTTCCGGTGTAAAGATCGTAAACCAGTTCATCTCCGCTTAGATCGGCAAAGTTTCTCGTAACCTTGTAAAGTTCGTATGCCTGTGCCGAGTTGGTCTGGTAAAAAGATTTGGCGTTTATTTTGAACTTAAGACCTTCCATCTCCTCAAAGATGTGATCCCGACCTTTATAACAGACCACTTCCTGGTCGTAAATGGTGTCATTTCCTTTTCCGTTGATCACATACTGAAGCGAGGTGATCTCCGGAAATTTTTCAGCAAGGGCATCCAGAAGCAATTGCCGTTTAACTTTGTCTTCTTTATAAAACTGGATCAGCACCATTATTTCTCCCGTAGAAGTGGTGCGTATCATCAGGGTACGCAACAGCCCACTCTGTTCCCGGGTGTTAAAGAATTGCAGTCCGTTTTCTGTAGCGAATTCTTTTACAAAATTCCGAATCGCATTGCTGGGGTCTTCCTGTAAATGACATTTTTCTATATCCAGGATCTTGTCCCACATCCCCGGAATATGAAAACCTAAGGCATTCTTATCCTGGATGTCCTTTCCGCTCTGGATCTCTTCTATAGTGAGCCATCGGCTGTCGCTAAAGGAAAATTCCATTTTATTCCGATAGAAATAGATCTCTTTGCTGCCCAGGATAGGAGTCACTTCCGGTAACTCGATCTTTCCTATGCGCTGAAGGTTATTTAGCACCTCATTCTGCTTGTATTCCAGCTGGTATTTATATTCCATATTCTGCCACTTGCAGCCTCCGCAAACGCCAAAATGCCGGCATACCGGCTCGGTGCGTTTATCAGATAAAGTATGGAATTTAACCGCGGTGCCCTGGTAAAAAGCACGGCGCTTTTTAGTGGTTTGCACATCGGCGACATCGCCGGGAACCGCATTGTCTATAAAAATCACTTTTCCGTCAGGGGCCTTGGCGATACTCTTACCTTTTGCACCGGCATCTATAACTTCAACAGCTTCAAAGAGCTTGTTTTTATTCCTTCTTGCCATAGCGCAAAAATAGGATAAATGCTAAGATTTATTAGCCCGGCCTTTGAAAAATTCAGGAAACATTTAGTAATTTGCAGGAATTCAAATTTTGGATGATTTCTCTCCGAATCTGATGTGATTCAGCTTAAAGAAGGAATTGCAAAAAAAGTAATATAAAATTATTGAAAATGCCATTAACCAAAATTTCAACTTCAGAAGAAGCGATCAACCTGGAAGATAAGTACGGAGCCCATAATTATCATCCGCTACCCGTGGTCTTAAGCCGTGGCGAAGGCGTGCATGTATGGGATGTAGAAGGAAATAAATACTACGATTTTCTATCGGCTTATTCTGCTGTAAACCAGGGGCATTGTCACCCAAAAATTGTAGACGCGCTTTGCAAACAGGCGGCTAAACTTACGCTTACTTCCCGTGCCTTCCATAACGATGTGCTGGGGCCTTACGAGAAGTTTGCTTCAGAATATTTTAATTTCGACAAGCTGCTGCCAATGAATACAGGCGCAGAAGCGGTTGAAACCGCTATCAAGATCGCCAGGAAATGGGCTTATGAGAAGAAAGGGGTTGAGGAAACCGAAGCCCAGATCGTGGTTTGTGAGAATAACTTCCACGGAAGAACAACTACTATCATCTCTTTTTCCAACGATGAAGGTGCCAGAAAGAACTTCGGGCCTTATACTCCCGGATTTTTGAAGATCCCTTACGATAACCTCGAAGCCCTGGAAGAAATGCTTAAGAGCAATAAAAATATCGCCGGATTTATGGTGGAGCCTATTCAGGGTGAGGCTGGAGTTTATGTTCCTTCTGAAGGTTACCTGAAACGCGCTAAAGAGATCTGTCAAGAACATAACGTACTCTTTATCGCTGATGAAGTACAAACAGGGATCGCCCGTACCGGAAGATTGCTGGCGGTAGATCACGAAGAAGTAAAACCCGATATCCTTATCCTCGGAAAAGCTATTTCAGGCGGAGTATATCCGGTATCTGCTGTTTTGGCTGATGATACTGTTATGGAAGTGATCCAACCGGGACAACATGGTTCTACTTTCGGGGGAAATCCGTTGGCCGGAGCAGTAGCGACTGCCGCCCTGGAAGTGATTAAGGACGAGAACCTGGCAGAAAATGCCGAAAAACTCGGCGGACTCTTCCGAAGATTACTCAATGATTACATCAGGGATTCTAAAATTGTAGAACTGGTACGCGGGAAAGGTCTGCTGAATGCTATCGTGATCAACGATTCTCCTGATGGTGATACTGCCTGGAATATCTGTATGGCTTTAAAAGAAAACGGACTCCTGGCAAAACCAACCCACGGGAACATCATTCGTTTCGCGCCACCACTGGTAATGAACGAGGAACAGCTTAGGGATTGTGTTGATATTATCACTACAACTCTTAAGGAATTCGAGAAATAAATTTCTGTTTTGTTTTTATAACGAAAAGCCCGCCTGTATTGGCGGGCTTTTTTTGTTAGAGCACCTCATCCTGAACTTGATTGACGGTCTCATCGGCGTGAGTGTCCAACCAAGTGGATGATCCAGGGTTTATTGTGGGAATCGTCATCCTGAACTTGATTCAGGATCCCATTAGAGTGAGATTCTAAGAATGTAAGTTTCCATATATTGAAACCTGTTTCTTATCTTTGGTAAATAAAAAATTAAAGATCAGGTTAATGCACAAAAAGTTTAATATTTTATTTCTAAAGGAAGCAATTGACTTTTTAGATAATCTGAGTCCCCTTGTGAGAAAAAAGATATATTATAATTTGGATAAAGCAAGCCTAGTAAATGATCCCAGATTATTTAAAAAACTGAAAGATGATATTTGGGAATTCAGGACTAAGTATAGTGGAAATCAATATCGGTTATTCGCCTTTTGGGATAAAAGGGAAAAATCAAAAAGTTTAGTAATTGCAACCCACGGCATCATTAAAAAAATGGATAAAATCCCAAAATCTCAAATTGAAAAAGCGAAACAAATCAGGCTTGAATATTTTAAAGAATAGAAAAATGAATGAAAAAGAAAGAACAATGATGACTCTTGACGAAATGAAGGATCGTCACATTGGAAAAATAGGTACGGAAGATCGGGATAAATATGAATTCGACTTAAAAGTTGATGTTTTAGGTGAAATGATAAGATCTGTTCGTAAAGAAAGGCACCTCACGCAGGAGCAATTGGGAGAATTAATTGGTGTACAGAAGTCTCAGATTTCAAAATTGGAAAGAAACGTAAAAAATGTAACCGTAGAAACTATTTTAAAAGTTTTTAGTGCCTTAAATGCAAATATCACATTTAGCGTTGAAATTAACGAAGATGATTTTAAGGTAGCATAATTATCAATCTCCTTTTTTCATTGTCTCAGATTAATATCCGCGGGTTTCATCAGAGTGAGATTATGATGGGAATCCTCCCCCTGTATGAGATGCCGGATCAGGTCCGGCATGACGATTTTCTATGAATGTCATCCTGAACTTGATTCAGGATCTCATTAGA
>NZ_JBEPWD010000074.1:0-10062 GCF_041642575.1 Salegentibacter sp.
AACCCCTGACTCTCCCGATGAAAAATCGGGATGCTCTGAACCAACTGAGCTACGCGCCCTAATATTTCATTAAAAAAGGCTTCTAATGAAGCCTTGTGAATGGATGTGGGCGCGAAGGGATTCGAACCCCTGACCCCTTGGGTGTAAACCAAGTGCTCTGAACCAACTGAGCTACGCGCCCATTCTTTAATGCGGATGCAAATATAGATTAGTTTTTGTTTTGCACCAAGAAAAAACAAAAAAAATCAAATTATTTCTGCCACGGTAAAAGTACTACCTCCCACGAAGACAAGGTCCTCATCTAAGGCACTGTCTACAGCGACTTCATAAGCTTTTGAAACCGAATCAAATACCCGGCCTTCCAGTCCATATTCCGCTGCTTTTTCAGCAAGAATTTCCGCATCTAAACCACGGGGAATATCAGGTTTGCAAAAATAATATTCGGCTGTTTTGGGTAAAAGAGGAAGGATAGTTTCCAGATCCTTATCGCTTACTACTCCAAGAACAATATGCAAATGCTGAGACTCTTCTTTTTTCAGCTGTTTCACTACTAAGCCTATCCCCTCCTTGTTATGTGCAGTATCGCAGATCACCTTAGGTTTTTCCTGTAATGTGTCCCAGCGACCCTGTAAAGAAGTATGCAGTTTCACGCTGTTTAAACCGTTTTTTAGGCATTCTTCAGGAATGTTCCAACCTTTATCTCTGAGTACTTTTACAACACCCAGAACGCTTTTCATGTTTTTATTCTGATAATCTCCTTTTAGATCTGTGCTGTATTTTGGAAAGCGAAGATCCTGAGCGAAAATCAATTTTGCATTCTGGTTTTTAGCAGTTTCGGTAAAAACAGGAGTAGTAGCCTTGTTCTTTTCCCCGATCACTACCGGTACATCTTTTTTGATAATTCCGGCCTTTTCCCGGGCTATTTCAGGGAGGGTACTACCCAGATGGGCAGTGTGATCCAATCCAATATTAGTGATCACAGAAACTTCAGGAGTAATGATATTAGTAGAGTCCAAACGACCTCCCATTCCAACTTCTATAACTGCAATATCCACTTCATTTTCAGCAAAATGATCGAAGGCAAGACCAACGGTCATTTCGAAAAAAGAAAGCTTAGCATCAGTCAGAAATTTTCTATGGTCATTTACAAATTCAACCACCGACTTCTCAGGAATGAGCTGTCCGTTAATTTTAATTCTTTCTCTAAAATCTTTCAAATGCGGGGAAGTATAAAGCCCAACCTTATATCCGGCTTCATGTAATACCGAAGCCAACATATGGCTGGTGGACCCTTTCCCATTAGTCCCGGCCACATGAATAGACTTGAATTTTTTATGTGGTTCTCCCAGGTGCTTTGCAAACTCAAGGGTTTTTGTGAGATCTTTCTTAAAAGCCTGATCTCCCAAACGTTGGTACATAGGTAACTGCTGAAACATCCACTCAACAGTTTCTTTGTAAGTATTCACCTATTCTGAGAGTTTAAAGTTATAAATAATTGTTCCTACCTGTCTGGAAGGAGCATTATCATCACTATTGAACCGAGTAGCCATAGCGGCACGTCTCGCAGGTTCAGTAAGACAGGAAGCAGAATTGGTAGTTCCTTTTACCCCGGGAGTTGCATCTACAACCTGGCCGTTGCGGTTAACTTCAATTCGCACTACCACAATACCAGATTCATTACAATCCTGAACAAATTTTTCTTTATTCAATGCCCTTCGTCCCCCAAGGCGGTAATTACCGTCTCCATCTATACCTGTTCCGTTTCCGTAATAGGAACTGGCATTGGGATCACCATCGGGAGAGCCCTTATCGCCTGCCTGATTATCGTCGCCTTCTCCTCCCGTCTCTGAACCGTCACGCTCAGGACCGTTAAGGATACTGCTCATCGCATCGGTTGTGGATTTATCGGGTTTAGGTTCGGGTTTTTCTGCCGGAGGTTGTTCCTTAGGTTCTTCGGGAGTTTCCTCTTTTACAGGTTTTGGCTCCTCTTTCTTTTCAATTACGGGAGCTTCTTCCGTTTCCTGAGTCACCACTTCCTCTTCAATTACCGGTTCGGGTTGAGATACCGGCTCGGGAGCAGAAGTTTGCTGTGGAGCAGATTGAACAGGCTCGGTAGGCTGATTATCTCCTGCACCAACTTCCGAAGTTCCAAAGTTTATAGCAATTCCGTTTTCCGGGGGCGGATCTAAATATTTAAACCCTAAAAACAGCATCAGAATAATCAAAAGCACGTGAAGTACCACCGTGATGGTAAAAGATTTTTTCTCGTGTTTTGTTTCAAGCATTGCCATTTTATTCCGGTTTTACGGCCAGTACGATCTTATAACTATTTCGGTTGGCGATGTCCATAACATTTACAGCCTTTTCTATTGGCACCCCTTCTTCGGCCCTTAGAATTATGGTTGGGTCTTCCTCTCCTACAAGTCTGCTTTTAAGCGTGCTCTCTAAAGCACTTGCGCTTACTCTTTCATCATTTATATAAAACTGAAGGTCTTTGGTAATGCTTACCGCAATATTTTGCTGAGTAGTTGTTTTACCTTTTGCCTTCGGAAGGATAAGATCCAGAGCTTCAGGAGTTATAACCGGAGAGGTTAGCATGAAAAAGATCAACAACAGAAATACGATATCTGTCATAGAGCTCATGCTAAAATCTGCACTGATTTTATTTCTGCTTCTTAAATTCATATTAAGCAGGTTCGTTTAGTAAGTCTAAGAAATCTACCGCTGTAGCCTCCATTTGATGAACCACTTTATCGGTTTTTACCACCAGGTGATTGTAACCTATATAAGCAATAATACCAACTATAAGTCCGGCAACGGTGGTTGTCATCGCGGTATAGATACCTTCTGCAAGGGCTCCCATTTGCGCCTGTCCACTACTTGTTGCCAATTCATGAAAAGCAAGTACCATACCAATTACGGTACCCAAAAATCCAATCATTGGGGCGGCTCCGGCAATGGTTGCGAGGATGCTGACATTCTTTTCCAGTTTGTAAACCTCCAGCCGACCGGCGTTTTCAATTGCGGTATTAATATCTTCCAGGGGACTGCCAATTCGGGAAATTCCCTTTTGGGTTAGTCGGGCCACAGGAGAATCGCTTTGTTCACAGCGCATTTTAGCCGATTCGATATTACCATTCAACACACTGTCTTTGATCTGAAGCATAAAATTCTTGTCTACCTGGCTAGCCGCCTTAATCGCAAAGAGCCTTTCAAAGTAGATATAGACTGCCGCAAACAAGAGCACAAAAAGAATAAGGATAATAATCTGGCCTCCAAGGCCACCACTTAACATCAGGTCAAATAAAGAAAGGGTTTTTTCTTCTACTACAGGCTCTGCCTCCTGAGCTGCCTGAGCAACGTCATCCTGCTGGAAAAAGTATAGCATAGGTATCTTTTAGGGTTTTGTATTTAACGTAATAAACTCTTTTTAATTGTAACCAAAAATAGTAAAATATTCAGCAGGACAAGGGGCATTCTGTTAATCGCCCGTTAATTATTTAAATCTCTTTATCATGTCTCCTGAATCAAGAAGCTAAAAAACAAAAACCCCACCGTACAGGCGGGGCAATAATTTTAAACATAAAATAATTTTCTTATACAAGTTGTTTAAGGGCAAGTTCGAAAGCGGTCTTGCTTACTCCTGTTTTACTGCTCTTATGATTGAAGGTGTCCTGGATGGCATTTTTAATAGTCATGGAAGTATCGTTAAAGATAGCTTCATCTGTCATTTGTACCCTGCGCTCCATAAAATAAGCAAAAACACGGGCCATTCCACAGTTCGCGATAAAATCTGGAATAAGACTTACTTTTTCATCGGTATATTCCATGATTGGTCCAAAAAAGATCTCCTCATCTGCAAAAGGCACATTGGCTCCTGAAGACACAACCTCCAGCTTACGTTCTATCAAACTAGTGATCTGATCCTTACTGATTAATCTGGAGGCTGCACAAGGAGCAAAGATCTCGGCGTCCAGTTTCCATATCTTTTGGTTAATTTCATTGAATGGAATTAAATCAGAGTGATTTAGCGTATTTCCTTTTTTAGCCAGAAACAATTCTTTGATTTCCTCAAAAGAAAAACCTTCCTCATTAATCAAACCTCCATCACGATCAATTATTCCCACTATTTTCACTCCCATCTGGGCAAAATAATAGGCGGCTGAGGAACCAACATTTCCAAATCCCTGTACTATAGCTCTTTTACCTTCAATATTTCCTCCGTAAATACTATAGTAATGTTTTACAGCCTCGGCAACTCCGTAACCGGTAATCATATCGGCAACTGTGTACTTGCGGCTGGTATCTGGAGAATATTTTGCATTTTCAAGAACCTTGATTACTCCCTGGCGTAACTGACCTATCCTGTTGATCTTGTCGGCTTCACTGGGTTGAAAGTGCCCGGTAAAAACGCCTTCCTGCGGGTGCCATACCCCACAATTCTCGGTAATTGGAATTACCTCGTGAATTTCATCAACATTCATATCGCCACCGGTGCCGTAATAGTTTTTCAGCAATGGAGAAACCGCTTTATACCAGCGCTCCAGTACACCTTTTTTTCTGGGGTCGTTAGGATCAAAATTAATCCCCGATTTTGCCCCACCAATAGGAGGCCCTGATACGGTAAATTTAACCTCCATTGTTTTTGCAAGGGAAAGCACTTCATTTTCATCAAGTCCCACCCGCATTCTTGTACCTCCACCGGCAGCGCCGCCGCGGAGTGAATTAATAACCGTCCATCCTTCGGCCTCGGTTTCAGAATCACGCCAGTTAAAAACTATTTCAGGCGCTTTTTCTTCATATAACTTTAATAAATCCTTCATTCTAGTTGTGGTTTTTGACAAATATATAAACTAAGTCTAATCTTATTGATGTTTCAATAAAATTTTCAAAGTTCAAATATCACTCCTGCGGAATGATCTTTTTCTGCTCCGGTAACCGAGCTTAAAGTATTAACCTCATCCCGTATTTTAAGCACTCCCAGTAATCCAAAAATCAGGGCTTCTTTAAAATCGATAAGTTCTTTGGACGGGATAGAAAGTTGGCATTTCGACCTATCTTTTAATTCCTTAATAATGAAATTATTAAAAGCACCGCCGCCGGTAAGGAGCACACTGGAATCCTCAGAATTATCCAGAGCATCAACTATTTGTTGCGCGATATGCACAGAATAGGTATGGAGAATGGTAGGAATATCTTCTTCATATTTTTCAAGAATGGGAAACACTTCGGCGGTAACCCATTCAATTCCGAGTGATTTGGGAGGCTTTTGCTTGTAAAATGAGAGTTGATTTAGTTGTTTCAACAGTTTTTCGTTCAACTCGCCCGCTGCGGCCAGTTTTCCGCCTTCGTCGAACTCTTTGCCCAGTTTTTTCGCATAATAGTTCAAAACTGTGTTTACAGCACAAATGTCGTAAGCAATTCTCTTCCCCTTTTCTTCTGTTGAAATATTGGCAAATCCTCCCAGATTAAGGCAATATTTATATTCCGAAAATAGAAGTCGGTCTCCAATTGGCACCAGAGGAGCTCCCTGTCCACGGAGTTTGACATCCTGCATCCTGAAATCACAAATCACCTTTTGCCCCGTTAAATAAGCGAGTTGAGGCAAATTCCCAATTTGAAGGGTATATTGGTTTTGAGGTTCGTGTTTTATAGTATGACCATGACTACAAACTGCATCCAAATCGGTTATATTATATTTTTCAATGAATTGGGAGATCACCCCGGCCAGATAATGAGTGTATTTCAAGTTAAGCTCTTGAAGACTTTCATCTGAATAATTTATTGCAGCCGCAAGTGTTTCCTGCCAGTTTATAGGATAAGGGCTGGTTTCGGCCTTTAAAATTTTATAAGACCACTGGTCTTTGTAGTCAAAGTTTACATACACAAGGTCAATCCCATCCAATGATGTACCCGACATGACGCCTAAAACCCTATATTTCGCTTTTTTCATATTCGTAAAATTAAAGAAAGTAAATTGAATAATACATATCAAAAAGCTATCTTTGGGGACCAAAATTAGTTTTTCCTTAAACAAAAATATAGATATGGATTTCAATTTCACAGAAGAACATATAATGATACGCGATGCGGCTCGGGATTTTGCAAAAAATGAACTCCTGCCGGGCGTCATAGAAAGAGATGAAAAACAGGAATTTCCCGCCAAGCAGGTGAAAATGATGGGGGAACTCGGATTTCTTGGAATGATGGCATCTCCTGACTATGGCGGTGGTGGAATGGATACGGTTGCCTACGTCCTGGCTATGGAAGAAATCTCTAAAATAGATGCTTCCGCCTCTGTAGTCATGTCGGTTAATAATTCCCTGGTTTGTTGGGGGCTTGACACATACGCCAATCCGGAACAAAAAGAAAAATATCTCACCAAACTTGCAACAGGTGAAAAACTGGGAGCATTTTGTCTTTCGGAGCCGGAGGCAGGTAGCGATGCAACTTCACAAAGAACCACTGCAATAGATAAAGGTGACCACTACATACTTAACGGAACAAAAAACTGGATCACTAACGGTGGTACCGCAGATTACTATATTGTGATCGCACAAACCGACCGTGAAAAGAAACATAAAGGCATCAACGCTTTCATCGTGGAAAAAGACTGGGGAGGTTTTGAAATAGGACCTAAAGAACAAAAGATGGGTATTCGCGGAAGCGACACTCATTCTTTGAACTTCAACGATGTTAAAGTTCCAAAGGAAAACAGGATCGGGGAAGATGGTTTCGGATTTAAATTCGCCATGAAAACCCTTTCGGGGGGGCGAATCGGGATCGCGGCTCAGGCTTTAGGCATTGCTGCCGGGGCTTATGAACTTGCTTTAAAATATTCAAAGGAAAGAAAAGCTTTTGGAACAGAGATCTGCAACCACCAGGCAATTGCCTTCAAACTTGCCGATATGCATACCCAAATCGAGGCGGCACGACATTTAGTAATGAAAGCTGCCTGGGATAAAGATCAGCATAACGATTACGATCTTTCAGGAGCCATGGCTAAACTTCACGCTTCAAAAACAGCAATGGACGTTGCCATAGAAGCCGTTCAGATTCATGGCGGAAATGGATATGTAAAAGAATATCATGTAGAACGTTTAATGAGGGATGCTAAGATCACCCAGATCTACGAAGGCACCTCTGAAATTCAAAAAATTGTAATTTCACGTTCTATCCTCAAGGATTAATCATTCTTAATTTAGAAGTAAAAGCCCGGGCCATTTTTGGTGCCGGGCTTTTATTTTTTATGACATTCTCTACTTTATTTTAGAAGATTTGGAATTCACCCCTTGTTTGTTTAAGTAATTATCATTTTACATCCTTTTAATTACTTTTAATGAATTTATTTCTGATTTAACACGATTACACGTTATTTTATTTATCGTTTTGGGTAATTTTGCAATAATTACTTAAGGACGAAAAGGACATGAAATTAAAAAAGCAGGGGCTCTATTCACCCGAATTTGAGCATGACAATTGTGGAGCAGGATTTATTTGCAATCTTAAAGGAAAACGCACTAACGATATAATTCATAAGGCTATTGATATCCTCATCAGGCTGGAGCATCGGGGTGCGGTAAGTGCCGATGGAAAAACGGGTGATGGTGCCGGAATTCTCATAGAAATACCTCACGACTTTTTTAAGGAAAACTGTGATTTTAAGCTACCGGATTTCAAGGAGTATGCCGTAGGAATGGTCTTTCTACCCAGGTCTGTCAATCAACGAAATATCTGTAAAGAAATTTTCGAGGAAGAAATTACCGGCCAGGGTCTTAATATTATCGGTTGGCGGGATGTTCCGGTTAACAGGGCCTGTCTTGGTAGCATCGCTTCCCTTTCTGAACCAAATATGCAGCAGGTTTTTATAGGTAAAGACGAAGAAATTTCAGCAGCAATATTTAATGCCCGGCTCTTTGCCGCCCGGAAAATTGCAGAGCATCGCATAGAAAAATCAGAGCTTTCTGAAGCTGATAGTTTTTACCTGCCAAGTCTTTCCACCAATACCATAATTTACAAGGGCCTGTTGATGCCCCAGGACATCAATGTCTATTACAAAGATTTAAACGAACCCGGAGTAGTAACTAAATTAGCACTGGTTCACCAACGTTTTTCCACCAACACTTTTCCTACCTGGGACCTGGCACAACCCTTCAGGTATATGTGCCACAATGGGGAAATAAATACATTAAGAGGAAATCTCAGCCGAATGAAAGCCAGGGAAGAACTTTTTGAAAGCGAGATCTTTGGGGAAGACCTGAAAAAGATCGTCCCCATAACCGCCGAGGGGAAATCAGATTCTGCTTCCATGGATACCGTCCTGGAATTATTGCTTCAAACCGGGCGCTCCCTGCCGGAAGCTATTATGATGATGGTGCCAGAAGCCTGGGAGAAGAACCCTTCAATGAATGATGAGAAAAAGGCTTTTTACGAATACAACGCCTGTATCATGGAAGCCTGGGATGGCCCTGCTTCCATACCGTTCACCGATGGAAATTATATCGGGGCTTTACTGGACCGGAATGGGCTTAGACCTTCGCGTTACACTCTCACCAAAGACGGGTATGTAATAATGTCTTCAGAAACGGGAGTAATGGACATCAAACCCGAAAACGTAGAACTCCATGGTCGCCTGGAGCCCGGAAGGATGTTTCTGGTAGATATGAACGAAGGTCGAATAATTCGGGACGAAGAAGTTAAGAGTAAAATCGTTTCAGAAAGGCCTTACAGAAAGTGGTTAAACAACAATCTACTCCCTTTGGCGAAAGTTCCTTACACCGGAAATAAAACCCCACAAGAGAAAATAGGTTTCAATACCCGGCAGAAACTTTTTGGTTATACCCTTGAGGACATCAGCACTATAATCACTCCAATGGCTACGCTTGGCAAGGAAGCCATCGGCTCGATGGGAGCTGATATTCCCCTGGCAGTACTTTCAGACAAACCTCAACTCCTGTTCAATTATTTTAAGCAATTATTCGCGCAGGTCACAAACCCTCCTCTGGATGGAATAAGAGAAGAGATCGTTACTGATATTAGTCTGTCTATTGGGGAAGACCGCAATATTTTCGATATAATTCCGGAGCAGGCCAAGAAACTGCGCATACAAAATCCTGTGATCTCCAACGAAGATCTCGATAAGATCAAATACATAGACCAACCGGGTTTCAAAACCGAATCGATTTCTATTTTATACGAAGCCGAGAAAGGACTTAACGGCCTGGAAGCCCGCCTGGATGAAATTATAAATGAGATCAACACAGCAGTAGACCGTGGTTGCAATGTGATCATTCTAAGCGACAGAAACGTAAATCCTAAACTGGCGCCAATCCCCTCACTCCTCGCCTGTTCCTTTGTTCATCACCGGGTAAAAAAATATAACAGGAGATCTTCCTTCGGAATTGTGGTCGAATCGGCCGAGCCGCGGGAACCTCATCACTTTGCGCTGCTTTTCGGATATGGTGCCAGCGCGGTCAATCCATATCTGGTAAATGAAATTATTCACCAGCTCGTGGAAGACAAAGAAATAGATATTGAAGACGCTGAAGAAGCCGTTCAGAATTTCAATAAAGCTATAGGAAAAGGGATTTTGAAGATCATGAACAAGATCGGTATTTCAACCCTGCATTCTTACCGCGGTGCACAGATCTTTGAGATCCTTGGTCTCAATCAAAAATTTGTAGATAAATATTTCAGCAATACCCCAACCCGCATTGAAGGAATTGGTTTATACGAAATTGAAAAAGAAGTTCAGAAACGCTTTGATGCAGCCTTTAATCCTCCCGAAACCGACACCGGCCTGGACCTTGAAATTGGCGGGGATTATCGCTGGAGAAGAAACGGTGAGCGGCATTTGTTTAACCCTGCCAGTGTTGCAAAACTCCAACAGGCTGTAAAACAAAACAATCCGAAGAGTTACCAGGAATATTCAAAACTCATCAACGACCAGAACGAAGCTTTAATGACCTTGCGCGGAATGTTTAAATTCAGGGACCTGAACCCAATTCCCATAGACGAGGTAGAACCCTGGACAGAGATCGTAAAGCGTTTTAAAACCGGGGC
>NZ_JBEPWD010000075.1:0-9663 GCF_041642575.1 Salegentibacter sp.
TGGGTGGGATACAGTCTTTATCAAGATCTACTTACTCTAAGTTTCTTCCCGATGAAACAAAGGATACTGCAAGTTATTTTAGTTTTTATGATGTAGCTGAGAAAATAGGAATAGTGATAGGGATGTTCATGTATGGGATGGTGGCGCAAATTACCGGAAGTATAAGAGATTCGATCCTTTTTCTGGTTGTGTTTTTTATAGCCGGTGTGTTTTTACTGATGCGGGTACCAAAAACAAACCCCGCGAATTAACGCAGGGCTTGCCGTTTTCCTTTTCATAGCTATAAGGAAATAGTTTTTATTTAGACGAAATAGCTCCCGAGCCCATGGTTTTGAAATCCTGCTTGTCTGGTTTACCTTTATAATGGATATCCCCTGAGCCCATTATTTTTGCATCCAGAGATGCAGAGGCAAAAACTTCTATGTCCCCACTACCCATTACTCTAGCTTTTACATCTTCAACGCTAAGGTTGTAAGCTTCAAAATCGCCGGAACCGGTAACTTTGCATCCAAAATAATTGCTTTTTCCTCTTAGCATAGTATCTCCTGAGCCGGTGATTTGACTTTCCAGTTTTTCGACATCGAGGTCCAGGTTGATATTCCCTGATCCTGTTAAGGCGGTTCTAAAGGTATTAGCTCTAATCACAGAAGTATTCCAGAGATCTCCAGACCCGGTAAGTTTGACTTCGTTCAAATCCTTGAACGGAACGGTAATCTTTATAGATCTGTTGCGCGACGGTTCCAGGTTGACCTTTTCTGCTGGTTTTATCTTAAGGGTTCCATTTGTAACTTCGGTGATGATGTGTTCCATTAAGTTACTATCGGCCTCAACTTTAATATTTCCTTCGGTTCCGGCTACCAGTTCCACATCCATAGAGCCCACCACGTAAATTTCATCATAATCTGCTGTACGGCGTTCTTCTGTAGTGATCTCGCCATTGCCTTTTACACCTTTGTTCTTCCAGAATTGGGCGTTCACAGAATTAAAGCTGAATAGAATTGTTGTTAAAATTAAGATTGATCGTTTCATGATAATTGATTTTTGATTGATGATTAATTATTTTTTACTGAAATGGACATTAGCATAACTGGTATTGATCGTTAGCATGCTGCCGGAATTATTCTCTAAATGATAGCCTTGTAGGCTCTGTTTCGTATTTTGGTCATGGCGCTTTTGTAGCTGAAATTCTTCCAGACCCTTGACGTTCCCATAACTTGCTTCTACATTAAAATTAAAAGCTTGCCCAGCATCGTAACCAATCTTCACTCCTGCATAATCACTGTCTATTTTAATGTTTCTCGCACCTTTTATGATCTTGTCTATACTAAGGCTGCCATAGTCTACATTCAGATCTGCTGAGGTGAAGATCCTACCGATCTTGGTGCTGAGGTAATCTCCGTTTCCAATTATTCTTTTTACTTTATCAACACTTATACTTCCATAGTCGGCATCGAACTCCAGGTTGCTGACTTTCTTCAAGTTTGTTGTAGTATAATCGGCGTTGATCTTCAGGTTTTCTGCCTCTTCAACTTCAAATTCACTATAATCTGCGGTAATTTCAGCATTCTTAATATAGCCGAATCTGCTGTTCCTGGTATAATCAAAGTCAAGTATATTGGAGTCACCTCTAAGTTCCAGAATATCAATTTTTCCGTAATCACAGGTGATCCTTGAATTTCCCAGCAGACGGTCGATGTAGATTCCCCCGTAATCGTTGTTAAGGTCTACGTTATTGGTTTCCGGGGCTTTAATTATATAATTGATCTCCATATTTACATTGCTTGATCCCGAAAAGAGATTACTCCACCAGGAAGAGCTTTTGCCTCCTGAAAGGTGCGTTTTTGCACTAACTCCGGAGGAGCTCTGGTTGAATTCAACTTCAATTTCATCCAGTTTTTCCTGAACTTTTTCAGGGTCATTTCCGTTTGTCTTGATGAAAACCTCAATAACCACTCTATTCTGATCCCAGGTTGAGATATCGATATTTCCGTAGCTGTTATCAACCTTCAGGTTTGAATTCGCTGACACATTGAATTCCCTGGTTATTTTTTTCTCCTTAGTGTGTTTACCGCTAAGGTCGTTGTTGCAGAAAGTGAGTCCGGGTATTAGAACCGCTGCAAGGATTAGTTTATATAATATTGCTTTCATGACTTTGTGTTTTTAGGGATTTTATATTTTCAATTTGGGTTAATACGTTATTCAGTAGATCTATTCTTTGCTGAAAGTTGCTTATCATGGCGTATATAACCCGTCTGTCCTGACCGCTGTTAATGAGGTCTTTTTTTAATTCTGAATATTCTGCTTCCAATTTTTCCATCTGGGTGAGGGCGTCTGTGACAATAGCTTCAGTTTCGGGAGACTTTTCAGCTTCAATGTTTTTGAGCTCTCTTTGAATAACCGCAGTGTAAAAATCCTGGGTCTCTTTCATTTCGGGGGAAACACTTGCCAGGTCTCCTTTACTTCCGGCCGGGTTATTCAAATGAATGTTTCCGAAGAGGAAAATTGCCAGGGCAATACTCGCCGCAATTCCAAGGAATGGTCCCCAAAGACTTCTGGTTTTGGCTTGAGGCCGGTTTTGTTCCTTAGCCGATTGTTCCAGTTTTTTCAGGAAGCGGTCTTTGTGGCCGGCTTTGGGTTCTGCGACATCGAAGTCCAGGTCTTCGAAAAGCTCAGTTAATTTATCAGTTTTCATCTTTTAGCAATTTTTTTCGTAAACTCTCCTTGGCCCGCGAAATAGTAGTTCGGCAATTGGCATAGGAGATATTCAGTATTTCACAAATTTCATCGTAATCATAACCTTCAATTAGATGGAGGGTGAGGCTGATTCGGTAATTTTCTTTCAGCGTATTTAAAGCCCGCATAATTCTTTTTACTTTTTCATTATTCGCGCTTTCCTCCAGATCTATACCTTCACTTTCGTCAAGTTCATTCTTCAGTTCGTCGTTATAACTCAGCTCGGTATATTTAGATTTCTTGTTGAATGCATTGATGCTAAGGTTAATCACTATCTTTTTTAGCCAGGCTCCAAATGTTGCGGTGCCCTGGAAGCTGTCTATCTTAGTAAAAGCTTTTAAAAATGCTTCCTGCATAAGATCTTCGGCCTCGGCGGTATCGTTTACAATTCGCAGGCTGGTATTGTACATCGCTTTATAATAGCGATCGTAGATCTCCATTTGTGCCCGCTGATCGCCCTTTCGGCATCGTGCAACAAGATCATTGATATGTGTGATGGTTGGTGTCAAAAAAATATCTTGTTTATTATAAAGATTGATTAAAATTCACTTTGTTACAGTTTTTGAGAAAAAAGTATTACATCTTAAGATGGCATAAGAATTGACTAAAGATAATGAAGATTGCGCATACCAGTAGCTAAGCCCGTGAGAGTAAGGCTTAAATAAAATGAAAAAGATTAAAAACACAAACTGCAAAATGACAGTTTGACTTAAAATATATTATGGCAAAAACAAAAATTACCAACTTTGACAGTTTGTCATTGCAGGAAATAGATCAGGATGCAGATCTAATCCCTCTAATGACGCCTGAAGATGAAGAGGAAATTAATAAAGAAAATCTACCCGAATCTTTACCAATATTACCTTTACGAAACACTGTATTGTTCCCTGGAGTGGTGATCCCTATCACTGCCGGGAGAGATGCTTCTATTAAGCTTATTAACCAGGCCAATAACGACAGCAAAATTATTGGGGTGGTTTCTCAAAAAGATGAGGAAGTAGAGAATCCCACCGCAAAGGATATTAACAGAGTAGGAGTAGTGGCCCGAATCCTTCGCGTATTGAAAATGCCCGATGGAAATACCACGGTAATCATTCAGGGAAAAAAACGTTTTAAGATCGAAAAAGTGGTAGGCGAAGATCCTTATCTCACTGCCACGATCACTGAAGTTCCCGAAGCCAGACCGGCCAAGGATAATGAGGAATTTTCAGCTATTATAGATTCTATCAAGGAACTTGCACTTCAAATTATAAAGGGAAGTCCTAATATCCCAAGTGAAGCTTCCTTTGCAATTAAAAATATAGAAAGTGCTTCTTTTCTTATCAATTTTGTCTCTTCAAATATGAACCTTTCGGTAGAAGACAAACAAAAATTGCTGGAAACGAATGATCTTAGAGAAAGAGCTCTTGCCACCTTAAGATATATGAATGTAGAGTTTCAGAAACTGGAACTTAAAAATGATATTCAGTCGAGGGTGCAGAGTGATATGAGTCAGCAGCAGCGGGAGTATTTTCTTCATCAGCAAATGAAAACCATCCAGGAAGAACTGGGTGGCGTTTCTCACGAAGATGAAATTGAAGAAATGCGCCAGCGTGCCAGTGGAAAGAAATGGCAGGAACCAATACAAAAGCATTTTGAAAAGGAACTTGCTAAAATGCAACGGATGAATCCACAGGTTGCTGAATATTCCATTCAACGAAATTATCTGGATCTTTTTCTGGACCTTCCATGGAATGAATTCAGCCAGGATAAATTCGACCTGAAAAGGGCTAAAAAAATACTTGATCGCGATCATTATGGTCTTGAAGATGTAAAGCGCAGGATCATTGAATATCTTGCCGTACTTAAGCTAAGGAATGATATGAAATCACCGATTTTGTGTCTTTACGGACCTCCGGGAGTTGGTAAAACTTCTTTGGGGAAATCTGTAGCCGAGGCTCTTGGTAGGGAATATGTTAGAATTTCTCTCGGTGGACTTCGAGATGAAGCCGAAATTAGGGGACACCGAAAAACATATATCGGGGCAATGCCCGGTAGGATCATACAGAGTTTAAAAAAGGCCGGTACGAGCAATCCAGTTTTTGTTTTAGATGAGATAGATAAATTAAGCATCGGAAATGCAGGGGACCCTTCTTCTGCCTTATTGGAGGTTCTTGATCCCGAGCAAAACAGTGACTTCCATGATAACTTCCTGGAAATGGGCTTCGATCTTTCTAAGGTGATGTTCATTGCTACGGCCAATAACCTGGGAACTATCCAACCGGCTCTTAGAGACCGTATGGAGGTGATAAACGTGACGGGTTACACCATAGAAGAAAAAGTTGAGATCGCGCGGCAGCATTTATTGCCTAAGCAGCTTAAGGAGCATGGAATGACGAAAGAGCAGTTGAAAATTGCCAAGCCTCAACTGGAAAAGATCGTGGAAGGTTACACCCGGGAATCTGGGGTTCGTGGTCTTGAAAAACAGATCGCCAAGATGGTGCGTCATGCCGCCAAGAATATCGCCATGGAAGAAGACTATAATATCAAGGCAACAAATGAAGATATCATAGAAGTCCTTGGTAGCCCAAAACTGGAACGCGATAAATACGAGAATAATGAAGTAGCGGGAGTAGTCACCGGTCTTGCATGGACTCAGGTTGGAGGAGATATCCTGTTTATCGAGGCTATTTTATCCAAAGGAAAAGGAAACCTGAACATTACCGGAAATCTTGGTAAAGTGATGAAAGAGTCGGCTACGATTGCGATGGAATATATAAAAGCAAACGCTGATGAACTAGGGCTCGATCCGGGAGTTTTTGAGAAATATAATGTGCATATTCACGTACCGGAAGGCGCTACGCCTAAGGATGGGCCAAGCGCAGGTATTACCATGTTAACTTCATTAGTTTCTTTATTCACTCAGCGTAAGGTAAAGAAAAGCATTGCCATGACGGGGGAGATTACGCTAAGAGGAAAAGTGCTGCCGGTGGGAGGATTGAAAGAAAAGATCCTTGCTGCGAAAAGGGCAAAAATCAAAGAAATAATTCTTTGTAAGGAGAATGAGCGCGATGTTAAGGAAATTAAGGAAGAATACCTTAAAGGACTTACCTTTCATTATGTGAATGAAATGAGTGAGGTAATAGATATAGCCATTACCCAACAGAAAGTGAAGAATGCAAAAAAACTTTAATCTCCAAAGCCTCCGAAAGGAGGCTTTTTTATTAGGTGTAAACGGGAAAAGCCTTCTTAATTAATTAAATTTGTCCCCTGAATTAAAAAATCCAGATGAGTAAAAAGATCACAATTGCCATAGACGGGCATTCTTCAACAGGAAAAAGTACGGTTGCCAAACAACTCGCTAAAGAATTAGGATATATTTATGTAGATAGCGGGGCGATGTACCGTGCGGTAACTCTCTTCGCAATGCGGAAACTTTTTGTGAGCGATACTAATTTTGATAAAGAAGCTATAATAAGACATTTACCATTTATTAATGTGAAATTCATCTTTGATGATAAAGCGGGTTTTGGGGAAATTTATTTAAATGATGAAAATGTAGAAAAGGAAATACGTCTCCTTGAGGTATCCCAGCAAGTGAGCAAAGTTGCCGCTATCCCGCAGGTAAGAAAGAAGCTGGTTAAGCTTCAGCAGGAAATGGGCAAGGACAAAGGGGTGGTCATGGATGGCCGCGATATCGGTACGGTAGTTTTTCCCGATGCCGACCTCAAACTCTTCATGACTGCATCTTCTGAAACTCGAGCGGAAAGACGGTTTAAGGAACTTAAGGAACGAGGAGATAATATCACCTTTGAGCAAGTGCTGAAGAATGTGAAAGAGCGTGATTATCTCGATACTACACGGGCCGATTCGCCACTGCTTAAGGCCGATGATGCTATAGAAATTGACAATTCCCAAATGGATCTGGAGGAGCAATTTAAAAAAGTACTTCAACTCGCTAAAGATAAGATCGAAGCAAAGGCCTAAAGCTTTGAGAATTAAAAAATAAATAGTATTTTTGCACTCCTTTTTGGCAAAGAACCGGAAAATCAATAAGGGAGAATAAATTTTTATAAACACTTCTGTGTTTCATTTGCTAATTTTTCCGGGAAGGCACAGGATACAAATTAATTTATCAGCAATGGCTGAAGACAAAAACAAACAAGAAGTTCAGGATTCTCCTGAAGTGCAGGGAGTAGCAGGATTGGATAATTCTTCTCAACCTTCTGCAACAGAACAACAACAAAATCCTGAAAAATTCTTAGAAGATTTTAACTGGCATAATTATGAAGAGGGTATTGACCCGATTGATGATAAAAAGTTGGAAGAATTTGAGAAGCTGGTTTCAGAAAATTTCGTCGACACTTTAGATGATGAAGTAACCAAAGGAAAAGTAATTAACATTACTGATCGGGATGCTATCATTGACATCAATGCCAAAAGTGAAGGTGTTATTTCTCTTAACGAATTTCGTTACAACCCAGACCTTAAAGTAGGCGATGAGGTTGAAGTGTTAATTGATGTGCGTGAAGATGCTACTGGTCAATTGATCCTTTCTCACAGAAAGGCCCGTGTGATCATGGCCTGGGATCGTGTGAATAAAGCACATGACGAAGGACTTATCGTAAATGGTTTTGTGAAATGCAGAACTAAAGGTGGTATGATCGTAGACGTATTTGGAATTGAGGCATTCTTGCCAGGTTCTCAAATAGACGTGAAGCCTATCCGTGATTACGATGCTTACGTAGGAAAAACGATGGAATTCAAAGTGGTGAAAATCAACCACGAATTCAAAAACGTTGTAGTTTCTCATAAAGCACTTATCGAAGCCGATATTGAAGAGCAGAAGAAAGAAATTATCGGTCAGCTTGAAAAAGGTCAGGTACTTGAAGGTACTGTAAAGAACATCACTTCTTACGGAGTATTTGTTGACCTTGGAGGAGTTGACGGACTTGTTCACATTACCGATCTTAGCTGGTCTCGTATCAACCATCCAAATGAGCTCGTTGAACTTGATCAAAAACTGAACGTGGTAATTCTTGACTTTGATGAAGCTAAAACAAGAATTCAATTAGGTCTTAAGCAATTAAGCAAACACCCATGGGAAGCTCTTGACGAAAATCTTAAGGTTGGAGACAAGGTAAAAGGTAAAGTAGTTGTAATCGCAGATTACGGTGCATTTATCGAAGTTGCTGATGGTGTTGAAGGTCTTATCCACGTTTCTGAAATGTCATGGAGCACGCACTTGCGTTCAGCCCAGGATTTCGTAAATGTTGGAGATGAGGTTGAAGCTCAAATCTTAACTTTAGATCGTGAAGACCGTAAAATGTCTCTAGGAATTAAGCAATTAACGCCAGATCCATGGACAGATATCACTACTAAATATCCTGTTGGCTCACGCCACAAAGGGATTGTACGTAACTTTACCAACTTTGGTGTATTCGTAGAATTAGAAGAAGGAATTGACGGACTTATTTATATCTCTGATCTATCCTGGACTAAAAAGATCAAGCACCCATCAGAATTTACTAACGTAGGTGATGAGCTTGAAGTTGTAGTTCTTGAATTAGATGTTGAAGGTCGTAAATTAAGCCTTGGTCACAAGCAGGTTGAAGACAACCCTTGGGATAAGTACGAAACTGAGTTCGCTGTTGGTACTAAACACACCGCAGAAATCGCAGAGATCGTAGACAAAGGTGCTACAATAGACTTTAATGAAGATATCACTGCATTTGTTCCAACCAGACATCTTGAGAAAGAAGATGGTAACAAATTGACTAAAGGTGAATCTGCAGAGTTCCAAATCATTGAATTCAATAAGGAATTCAAGAGAGTGGTAGCTTCTCATATGGCTATTCACAAAGAAGAAGAGCAGCAAATCGTTAAGCAAGCCGCTAAGAAAGCAGCTACGCAAACAAAAGACAAAACCACAATTGGTGATGTTAATGCCGATCTTCAGGCTTTAAAAGATAAAATGGAAGGGAAGTAATTCCGGATATTTGATTATAAATAGACACCTCCTTAGTTTGCGCTAAGGAGGTTTTTTTATGGTTAATTTAAAAAGCAAAGTCTTCATATTACCACATGACTTCTTCGTTCCAGGAAAATATTGTCGTGCCATACTCCATCTCTTTTTCCTATTTTTTCCCGGTAACCCACTTCGCGGAATCCTTCAGAGGTATGCAGCGCGATACTGGCTTTATTTTCAGGGAAAATACCTGCTTGCAGCGTCCAGATTTTATTTTTTTCGCTTTGAGCAATAATCGATCTCAGTAAAGCCCGGCCAACTCCACGGCCCGAATGTTCTGGATGCACATACAGACTTACTTCACACACTCCAGAATAAACCTGGCGTGCCGATACTGGGGAGAGAGCTACCCAGCCAATAATGCTATTATTATTTTCAGCAAGCAATCTGGAATCTGTGCGGAATTTTTTATCCCAAGCTTCCCAGTTTGGAGCAAGTGTTTCAAAAGTTGCAATCCCTGTGTCTATGCCCAGTTGATAGATCTGCCTTACGGCGAGAAAATCTTCCCTGATAAATGCTCTGATTTTTATTTCGGCAGATCTTTCCATCCTGTAATTTCTGAGAAAATTACAATTTTAATCAATATAGCTAAAGGAAATTTATTCAGTTGAAGCCATAAAAAAACCGGAAATAAATTCCGGTTCTTTCAACATATTTGGAAGGTAATCAATCATTAAACAGTTTCGGTAACTTTAACCTTAGCTTCCAATTTCACCTCGGTTTTTATCGATCTGGTGATCAGGCAGATCTCTTCTGCTTTATGAAGCAATTTCATTGCTTTTTCTTCATCTTTTGCATTTTTGATAGTCAGTTCGGGCTTAAGGATAACCTCACTCATGATGAATTTTTTATCAATGCGTTCCATTTTCCCAACAGCCGGACATTTTAAACTTTCAAAATCCAGTTTAGAATATTCAGCAACG
>NZ_JBEPWD010000076.1:0-1661 GCF_041642575.1 Salegentibacter sp.
CTACTGGTCCAAATTCCTTTATTTATAGGGAAATAAATATCCCACAAGAGACCTATCCCAATAAACACAACCCCTGCGACGGCCAGTTTCCAAACCGTCCTCAGATTATTTCCCCATTTCTGAATAAAAACTCCGGCGGCATATCCAAAAATAACATTCACGATAGCCGGCAGGGTACTTAAGAGCCCTTCAGGATCAAATGGGATTCCAAATCCTTTCCAAAGGTTCTCTTCCGGAAAGATCATCCTGTCAAATTTAAGGGCTGCATTCGTTTTAAGCCCGTAAGGATCGGGAGCATCGCCAAAAAACCACATAATGCCCCAGTAACCAAGGAGGATTATCGCACCTATGATCAGGGATTTTTTCAGCTTAAAATAATGAATAATCAGCGAGGCGAATAAATAACAAAGCGCGATGCGTTGCAGCACACCCATAATACGCATATTGCTTAGATCTTTTAATACAAGTTCCCCTCCGGATCGGTACACAAAGGGAAAGGCGCTTAGGAACAAGCCGATCACGAAAATCAGGAGGCTCCGTTTAAAAACTTTCCTGAGAAAATGTTGCTCTGAAACCGTTTCATACTTTTTAAGGCTAAAGCTCATCGCGTTTCCTACTACAAAAAGAAAAGCAGGAAAAACCAGGTCGGTTGGCGTAAAACCATGCCATGCGGCGTGCCGGAAAGGCGCATAAATATGAGACCAGCTTCCCGGGGTGTTTACCAGGATCATTAGAGCGATGGTCATTCCGCGCAGAATATCCAGTGCAAAATAGCGGTGGGATTTTCCAGGGACTACTACAGCATTAAGAATCATAATTTTAACTTTTATTTCACAAACCCAGCCTCATCTTTCTAAATTCAGTCTACATTTCATTCCCTAAAAATATAAATTTCATTTAAATAAATAATCTTTTGTAAAAAAATTAAAAAAGTATTTCTCAGGAGATTTTTTTTATCTATTTTTAATTTTGAATTAGGGACTTCCTTTCAAAAAGAATTTAAATTTAGCGTCAGTTCTTTAATTCAAACCAAACAAAAAACCACAAATGCCAAAAAAACTACAGGATTTTCTCATAGAGGAAGAAAAACTTTCCCATATCAGCAATGTAGAGCGCAAAAAATATCTGCAAAAGCTAAAAATCGTAAAACATCTTTTTTTAAACGGACATACCTCCAATGCTGAAATATGCAGTAGGTTTAATGTGAGCTTACCAACCTCTATGTCTCTTTTAAATCAAATGATGGAGGATGGGATTGTATCCAAAACCGGCAGGGGAAAATCTGAAGGTGGACGAAAACCGGATCTTTATGGGATGCAGGAGCATTCCTTTTTTGTGCTTAGCATCCACATTGAACGCTTCAGAATAAAACTGGCAATAATAGACAACAACCATAGCATTGTTAAGGAAAGCACCTTAACCAGCGAAATCTCCCCCGATTCCAATATCGTGGATCTCCTATTTGAGCAGTCTCAAAATCTGCTTAAATCGGCTAAAATAGAAATGAGCGACCTCATGGGAGTAGGCATTAGCATGCCCGGCCTTGTTTCTGCTGAAGCCGGTAAAAACTTCACCTATTATTTAAGTGAACAGGAACCCGAGTCTTTAAAGGAAAAGTTTGAAAAGAAATTCCGGCAACCGGTAGTGATTTTAAACGATGC
>NZ_JBEPWD010000076.1:1761-7235 GCF_041642575.1 Salegentibacter sp.
TTAGAAGAAACGCGTTTCGAAAAACTGCCGGTTAGCGTTTATCCCGATGAACATATCGCATCACAAACGGTGGCAGCCAGAATAGCCTCACTTATCAAGAAAAAACAGGAAAAGGGAGAAAACGCAGTTCTTGGTTTAGCAACAGGAGCTACTCCGGTTGAGGTATACGAAGAATTAGTCCGCATGCACAAAGAAGAAGGCCTGAGTTTTCAAAATGTGATCACCTTCAACCTGGATGAATATTACCCAATGCAACCCGACGCCAAGCAGAGCTACGTTCGGTTTATGGATGAAAACCTTTTCAACCACATCGATATAAAACGGGAAAACATTCACATTCCTGATGGCACCCTGGCCAAAGAAGATATCGCAAATTACTGTATAGATTATGAAAATAAAATAGGAGAACTTGGTGGTTTAGACCTTCAGGTGCTGGGAATTGGTAGAACGGGTCACATTGGTTTCAACGAACCGGGATCGGCTCCAAACTCTGGAACCAGATTGGTAACCTTAGACGATCTAACCCGTCGCGATGCCTCCCGGGATTTTGGTGGAAAAGAAAACGTACCCACAAAAGCCATAACCATGGGAATTGGGACGATTTTCAAAGCCCGCGAGATCATCCTTATGGCATGGAGCCGTAAAAAAGCCCCAATTATCAGAAAAGCTGTGGAAGGAGAAATTTCAGGAAATGTTCCTGCAACTTACCTTCAGCTTTCAGAAAATGTGGAGTTTATTTTAGATGAAGATGCCGCTTCAGAACTCACCCGCTTCAATACACCCTGGTTGGTAAAAGATTGCGTTTGGGACAAACAACTCATCAAAAAAGCGGTTATCTGGCTTTCTTCTGAAGTAAAAAAGCCAATTCTCAAGCTTACCGACGAAGATTACAACAATAACGGGATGGCCCAGCTCGCCACAGATTTTGGTCCCGCTTATAATATAAATATTAACGTATTTAATCAGCTGCAGCACAGTATTACCGGCTGGCCCGGTGGAAAACCCCAGGCTGATGACACCCAGAGACCTGAAAGAAAAGACCCGCCGCAAAAGCGTTCACTTATTTTCTCTCCCCATCCCGATGACGACGTGATCTCCATGGGAGGAACTTTTATTCGATTGGTAGATCAGGGACACGAGGTTCATGTCGCCTATCAAACCTCGGGAAACACCGCGGTTTGGGATACCGATGTATTGAGGTATGTTGAATTCGCCATAGATTTTAACCGAAGCCGGGGCGAAGATGTAGAAAAACTGGAAGCAACTTATGAGAAAATGAGGCGTTTCCTTGAAGATAAACAGCCCAACGATATAGACCTCCAGGAGATCCAGGACGTTAAAGCATTTATTAGAAAATCTGAAGCCTTTGCAGGAGCAAGATTTGCCGGACTTAAGGACAAGAACATCCATTTTATGGCGTTACCATTTTATGAAACCGGAAAAAAAATTAAGAATCCGGTTACTGAAATAGATGTGAAACTCACCATGGAGTTGCTTCAGCAAATAAAACCACACCAGGTTTTTGCAGCAGGCGATTTCGCAGATCCTCACGGAACCCATATTGTTTGTTTCCGAATTATTCTCGAAGCACTTTCAAGACTACGGGAAACCGAAGAATGGACAAAAGACTGCTGGCTCTGGATGTACCGTGGGGCATGGCAGGAATTCGAAGTCCACGAGATCGAGATGGCAGTACCGCTTTCTCCCCAGGAAGTACAGCGAAAAAGAAAAGCAATCTTCCAGCACCAGTCTCAGAAAGATCGTCCGGTTTTTCCCGGTGACGACGAAAGAGAATTCTGGGTTCGCGCTGAAGAACGAAACCGCGAAACCGCTGAAGCTTACGACAAACTCGGACTCGCAAATTATGAGGCAATGGAAGCCTTTGTACGCTGGAAATTCTAATAATACAAGCTTTTATTGCTATGAAAAGAGGTTTTGCCCTACTTAACATTATTCTGGTTTTATTGGTTTTGGCTAGCTGTGCCTCCAATCCATATTCCAAAACCAACCGGGTTTATAAAAAGCAGGCAAAGGCCTATGCCAAGCAATTAAGTACGTTCCCACTTCCGGAAAAGTCTGATGGATCCGCACTCTATTATGGGGAGTACCGGGTGGGAACTACTAATTTTAACCTGCGCAAGCCCAATTATGTGGTGCTTCACCACACCGCGCAGGATTCTGTACAGCAAACCCTGAAAACCTTTACTATTCCCCGCACTCAGGTGAGTTCACATTACGTTATTGGCCGTGATGGCGAGGTGTATCATATGTTGAATGATTATTTTCGTGGATGGCACGGCGGAATAGGAAAATGGGGAAATAATTCTGACCTCAACTCCTCTTCTATCGGGATTGAACTGGATAACAATGGATTTGAAGAATTTTCTCTAATCCAGATTTATAGTTTGTTAGAGGTTTTGGAAAACTTAAAAGAGGATTACAATATTCCTGCTGAAAATTTCATTGGCCATTCAGATATCGCTCCGGGTCGCAAAGTAGATCCTAATGCCACCTTTCCATGGAAGAGACTTGCAGAAGAAGGTTTCGGCTTGTGGTATGACGAGGAAGAGGTTAAAAACCTGAAAACAGAAGCCGAATTCTTTGAACCAAATCCCCTGGTCATTGCACAAAATTCTATTCTCACTCAACGAATTCCGTTTCTGGATAAAATTCTTTTTCCTGAAGTGATCCCGGCAACATTCGATGTAGAAATGGCTTTGAGAATAATCGGTTTTGACACCAGCAATATGGATGCTGCGCTTCAATCCTTCAAACTGCATTTTATCCAGGAAGACATTCAATCTCCGCTTAAAGGAGACGAACTTAAAATACTTTACAATTTGTATCAGAAATATTTATAACTGCGGCTTTATGTATAAAATTGGTTTTATCAAATTCATCCTTGCGCTTTTCTGCGTTTTTCCCTCTTCAGCACAAAATATTGAAGAAAGTGAATTAGCTGTTATTACCCGGGAAGACTGGAAAGCAAATGCTCCGGTGATGGAAATGATCCCGCATAAGCCGCAGTTTATTACTATACATCATACGGGAATGCCCCAAAAACCTGAACTCACTATCGAGAAGAAACTTCAGGCATTACAGCAATTCTCTCAAAAAGATTCTCCCTTGGCCGATGGCAGCATCAAAAAAGCCTGGCCCGATGTTCCCTACCATTTTTATATCGCCACAAATGGAGATATCGCCGAAGGTCGGGATATTAACTTCCAGGGAGATTCTAATACAGACTATGACTTAGATGGCCATGTACTTATCGTGGTGGAAGGGGATTTTAATAAGGAGGAAGTATTACCTCAGCAATGGGAAAGCCTAAAAAAACTGGTTAGTTTTATTTCTTCAGAATATGATATTTCCAGGGAGACCATCAGCGGACATAAAGATGAGGCAGAGACCACCTGCCCGGGAAGCGATCTATATGCGAAATTACCTTTGCTGAAGACTGAAAACCCGGTAAAGATAGGTGCTGAAAAACTTTTTGAAGCCAAATATTTTGATTTGATCAAAAACAAGAAAATTGGCCTGGTTACTAATCACACGGGATTACTTCCGAACGGGGAACACATCGTTGATCTGCTCCATGAAAATCCCGAAACAGAACTTACCATGCTTTTCGGTCCTGAACATGGAATTCGTGGGGAAGAAGACACCCACGTAACCGATTCCAAAGACGAGAAAACCGGACTTCCCGTAATCTCCCTCTACGGAAAAACCCGAAAACCCACAGCCGAAATGCTGGAAGATGTAGAAGTCTTGATTTTTGACATTCAGGATATTGGCGCCCGGTTCTATACCTACATTAAAACCATGCTTCTTGTACAGGAAGCCGCTGCTGAACATGATATTCCTTTTATTGTTTTGGACCGACCCAATGCGATTGGTGGTATTTACGTCGATGGCCCGGTTGGAAAACCGGGAGAACTGGTTACCGATATCGACATGTTGCCCATAACCCACGGGATGACCGTGGGAGAACTCGCCACTATGTTTAATCAGGAAAGAGAAAAATCCGGAATGGCAGCGGCTGATCTTCAGGTTATTCCTATGGAAAATTATAAGCGGGAATTCTGGTATGATCAAACCGGGCTGCCCTGGATCAAGCCTTCCCCAAATATGCTTAACCTAACTACCGCCGCATTCTACCCGGCAACCTGTTTACTGGAAGGCACCAATGTTTCTGAAGGCCGGGGAACCCTGCAACCTTTTGAACTTATCGCAGCTCCCTGGATAAATCCTGAAGAACTGATTACTCAGCTTCAGTCTTATGATTTGAAAGGTATTTCTTACAAAACTACCAAATTCACTCCGCAACAAATGGTAGACGGGATCGAGATCTATCCGCCAAAATTCATGGGCGAAGAAATTCCGGCTGTGGAAATGAATTTAACCGACAGAGACAGTTTTAAATCGGTGGAAGCAGGAATCTATATTCTACATGCTCTGAAGCAACTCTATCCGGAGGAACTGGAATGGCGTCTACCAAGACTTGATGATCTACTAAAAACCGATAAAGTGCGCAAAGCCCTGGATGCAGGAGAAACCCCGGAAGATATTATCGAACAGTGGCAAAATGATTTGCAGGCTTTTCAAAAGATAAGGGCAAAGTACCTTTTGTATTAAATTTCAAAAATGCTAATTATGAATTTCCCTAAGATCATGCTTGTATTTTTAGGGCTTTTTTGCCTTGCAAATCTACAGGCACAAGAAATAAACCCGGATTGGCAGCCCAGGGAAGACCTGAACATACTTTTGCCGGAATCAGTTAAAATCTATGATGCCTACGGAAAACTTCCTGATGGAAGTCCGTTACGGGCGATGTATGCTGAAATTGACCTCAGGGATAAAAACCTGAAACTGCGTTCCCTTGGCAGGAACAGCATTCGGGAAACCACAAAAGAAACTTATGATAGAGGTGATGGAATCCTTGCTATAAATGGCGGGTATTTCGCAGCAAATTCTTCAGTGAGTCTTATCATTGAAGATGGCGAGCTAATCGCTCCCGGACCTTCAGAAGATCTTGTTCGCGGGGCTTTTGGAATGCATCGCGGAAAGCCTGAGGTGGTTTGGACTAATTCAGGAAATCAAGAAGAACTTCCTAAAAAATTTGAAAATCCAGATCTTAAGGCTGCTTCAGAGATATGGAGAGCCAGCCAGGCTGTTGGCGGTGGGCCGGTTTTGCTGAAAAACGGAGAGATAAATCTAACCGATAAAAAAGAAGGTTTCGACGGAAGTCACTTACAGCGCCATCCAAGAACTGCCATTGGTTATAAAGATAAACACACCTTAATAATGATGGTGGTCGATGGCCGGCAACAGGCCAGCGCCGGAGTTAGCCTTCCAGAATTGGCGCAACTTATGTTCGAAGTAGGTGCCATCGAAGCTGTAAACCTTGATGGCGGAGGTTCTTCCGCAATGGTTGCAGCCGAAGAAGTGGTGAATATCCCATCTGATATCACTGG
>NZ_JBEPWD010000076.1:7335-9539 GCF_041642575.1 Salegentibacter sp.
ATTCCCAGGATCTGGCAACCGGACATTGTTATTTGTGGTGGAGATATGGTGGCAGGAATGGGAATTTCAAAGGAAGAGCAACTTCAGAAAATGTGGGAGGGTTTTAATGAACATATAGCAGGACCTTTAAAAAAAGCTGAGATCCCCTTTGCCTTTACTCTTGGTAATCACGATGGCCCGAGAAGTTATCCGGTGGAATGGGAGTTTGCACGAAACTTTTGGAGAAACAACAAGAACAAACCAGATCTCGATTTTGTAGATGATACTCATTTTCCAAATTATTACTCCTTTCTAGAAAATGATATTTTTTTCGTTTCCTGGGAGGCTTCTTCTTCAAAAATTACCGAAAAGAACCTGGAGTGGGTGGAGAAACAGTTTGAAACTTCCGAAGCGAAAAATGCTAAACTTCGTTTTGTGATAGGCCATATGCCTTTATATAGTGTGGCTCAGGAACGAGATTCAAATGGAAATGTACTGGAGGAACCAGAAAAGCTTCAGGAATTACTGGAGAAATATAAGGTTCATACTTACATCAGCGGACATCAGCACGCCTATTATCCCGGGAAACGAGGGAAATTGGAATTATTAAATGCTGGTGCTTCGGGTTCAGGTCCCCGGGGATGGCTAACTCAGAGGAAAAAGCCCGTAAATACCATTACCATAATGGATGTGTTTCACGAGAAGGATAGCATCACTTACAGCACCTATGACATAAAAGAGAGAAAAGCTGCAGAAATGCAACTTTTTGATTCCTACAGCCTTCCCTCAGCAATGTTCGGTGTGAATGGGTATGTTTTGCGCAGGGATATCGCGGAAGCAAAGCAGGCGAAAGCCTTCCTCTCTTCCTGGAATTCCGATAGCAAAGATATTTCAGGAATAGCTCACGTAAAAGCTGAAGTTATTGGTGACCGCTTAAATATTCAGGGAAAATATTTTAACCTCCAGGGTGAAGGAAATTCTGTCGGGATTTACCAGGGAAGAAATACTGAAAAGGGTAAATTACTGAAGATGTTAAAAACCAAAAACTCAGGGGACGGAAGCGGGAAAATTGAGGGAAGCCTAAAGCTTACCGGCAAGTTAAAGGATCACCTGGCCATTGGAAGCCTCTACCTGGAGTTCAAGACTTCAGAAGGAAAATTAAGAGGACAGCTTTATCCTGAAAACAATTCTGCTCCAAAACCGCCAAAAATCACCTCACATTCTGAAAAAAACATTTACGGAGTGCGGAACATTAAGGCCCTGTATGAATTGAAATGGGACGAAGCCCGGGATAAGGATGGGGATTTTGTAAATTATATCTATCAGCTTTCAAAGGATGAGGATTTTTCAGAGATAATTTTTCAGAAAAAAACTGGAAGAGAGAGCGGTTTAAAAATGACCGAAAAAGAATGGTTTCAGCGCCTTAGCGAAGCTGAAATCGGGGAAGCAGTGACTTTCTTCCATCGGGTATTGGCAAGTGATGGCAGCAACTTTTCCTCTTCAGAAATTTCTGAATTTAAACTGGTGAAATCTGATGAGATTCTTGACGATCTCGCCGAAATTCCTGCTCCTGAATATGTCTTTAAAGGAAAGATCGAAAATTCCGGTGCAGGTTATGGTGCACAATGGGATGGGGAAGGGAAACTCTGGCTAGCCGATTATAACCGCGGATTTATTATCAAAAACAGTGAAAATAAAGAAGTGGATTTTTCGCCGTTAACTTCTGTTGAAATAAATAATCAAACCTATCAGCTCAATCCTGTAAACGGGATGGGAGTAGATTTAGACGGAAACATTTTAGCCGGAATCAATCGCCGGTTGATAAAAATAGATGCTAAAACCGGTAAAGGAATTGCAGTTTGGGAAGCCCCTGAAGGAGCCAGGGCAATCACTTCACCCCGAGCGGCGGAAAATGGGGAAATATACGCGATGTCGCTCTTTGGGGAAGATCCCAATTATGTGTTGAAGCAAAACGGGGAAACTTTTGATTTAATCAGGACCATCACGTTAAAAAACAGAAATCTCTCCCGAACCTTTGATATGACATCAGATGCCAAGACCTTGTATTTTCCTGATCCCGGCAGCCCGAGGATTCAGGTGTATTCCAAAGATGGAGAAGAGTATAAAAAAGAGGAGGATATTTCCAGTATAAACGCAGGTTCCAGTGCCCTCCGGGTTATCGGAAATTCTATTTATACCGCAGTAAGATCCAGCGGAGTTTCCCC
>NZ_JBEPWD010000077.1:0-9294 GCF_041642575.1 Salegentibacter sp.
GGGTAAGTTTTTCATTGGTGAGCATACCCCGACTCTGGGAAAAGCCCAGCGCCCAGTTTGGCGGCATAATAGGCTGCCCGGTAAGTTTAGTATAACTGCCAATGATCTCTTTATGGTTTTTTCCATAAAGGAAGTAGTAAATAAAGGGGCCGTCAGAGGCAGAAAATGAATAATAATCTTCAGAAGATTCTCCAAAATCGAATTGGGATTTATACGTATTATCGAAGAAAATTCCATAATTATTAGTGCTCAGAAAAAAGGGGATGCTTTTATAAAGCGGATCTTCAACATCTGAATAGCAAGGTTTGTCGCTATTCCACATAGTATAGGAATTCCCCCTGCGGTTAATCGAACCGGTTTTTTCACCCAGACCGAAAAATTGTTCATCTTTCTGAAGGATCTTTTTTGCAGTAACCTCAGTACCATCGGTGGTATAGGCTTCTTCAGCAAAATCGCCCATCACCAGGCGCTGGTATTTGTCAAAAATCTTTACGTTAAAAGGAGCTTTTTCCACCACCACCCGAAGATCTTCGGTAAAAATTTCAAAAGCAGCTTTAGATTCATTCACGTTAACGGAAAACCCGGGGTCGAATTCCTCATCAACTACTGCGAAGGACTCATTATTTCTTTCAAATTTCCCATTGGGAGCATACCAAAATTTAATGTTTTTGGCATCCAGAAATTCCAGGGCTATTTTGGCCCCGGCATCACAGCCAAAAATAATCCTGTTTTCTTCTTGTTCAAGTATTTCATTGCAGTTTTTACTGAAGTTTTCCTGAGAAAAACCAAGGGTAAAAATCAACAGAAACACTGGAGTAATTATTAATTGGATCTTTTTCATGTTCTTTTTCATTCTGAAGATTATTCCTCTTCTCAAGCTGGAAAAGGAGATATGAATAAGCCGGACACCCGTGTTTATTCAGATGCCCCGGCTAATTTCAGCTAATTTTATTAATTGTACTCTACCACAATCATACTCCAGTATTCCAGATAAGGCAGTCTTACTAAAACCTGTCCGTTACTCGGATTAAACTCGAGTTCTCTGGAAGCTCCTCCTTCAAAATCGGGAGAGGCAAACCATACTTTTGAGATATCACCGGTTTCCTGCAAATTGACTAACAGATTGTTCACAGGGGTAGGACTAGCCTGGTTGCCTTCGTTGTCTCTCCAGTTCATCGTAGTGGCCTGTGAAAAGTTTAGCAGGTGGATAACCTGTTTGTTATTTACTCGTTTTCCGGCCACGGCAACATTGGAAGCCTGTGGAGGCCAGCTACCAAAATTCACTTTCCCGTCACCTGTGGAAACATCGGGATAATTAAAGTCCCCTCCGTCCCTGAGCAGATTTTCATAGGCAGTCATAAAATCGTAATATTTAGTCAGCCTGTTTTGCAGGTCGCGACTCATCGACAGATTGTTGTTTGGAAAATATTCTTTCCCCAACATATGCTCCCCAAGCTCAAGATGTGCTCCACCAAATGCAAAGATCACAGCATCTGTAAGGAGCACTCCCGGAGTATTGAACTGGCCGGTGTTATCAGCCAGGTCATAGTTCATATAAGCCGCGAGTACTGTTTGCTTTTCGTTGTTGGAATATCCGTAATTATCGGTAATCACCTCAGCCAGGTCACCGTAGCTATTGGCGCTCCAAACTTCAGTATAAAGGAAATCAACCTCTTCGTCGGCAATGTTTTCCTGTGCATACTGATCTACCGCATTCATCACCATACTTTTTTCAGCATCGTCCTGTTTCATCTCATCTATAAAATCTCCAAAGGCATTGGGAAGATCTATACGATTTCCGCTGTAATCATAAACATCACCCCTGTTCCCAAGCTGGTCGATATGAAAACCGTCAAAAGCCAGGTTTTCGTACACAAGATCGTTTTGATCTTTCAGGTACTGCAACCAATCGGGATTAGACGGATCGGTTAAATATATGTCACTGATAAACGGCGGTTGGGGCAATTCGTGCCTGTCTTTCCAATCCTGATTCGGGTCGTTATACAGAAACCAATCTTCACCAATTCCGTAGTCTTCATAATCATCAAGAGTACCATAAGCCAGGTTGTAGTACATCGCTTTCATATTGTTCTGATGCGCCAGGTCGATATAATCTTCGACCGTAGAAAAATAGATTTCTCTATCAATTATATCCCTCCACATCTCTTGCGGGGAACCGTTCTCCATGGCTAAAGGTGCGTGAGGTTTATAATGCCAGTCATAAAACTGGAGTCCATTGATATGATACCTGTTAAGATTGGAAATAATTTCCTCCTTCTTATCATCGGCAATATCCCCGAATTTTGAAAGAAAACCGTAGCGTGGAAACCGCGCCCAGTCTGAAGATACATCAATAGCTACAGTACCCAGTATCACTTCTTCCCCATCTTCATTTTCGGAAAACACCTCCAGCATATAGCCTCTGAAATCGTTGGAAGGGGGCGTCCAGGTCCAGGTTTGCGAAGAAAGATTTTCCTCATCAACTACCTCATTCAGGTGCTTGTATCGCACTACTGCATTGGAAGGAACCTCATCAACTGAAATTTCCACTTCTTCCCCCGGATCATATCTCGCCTTGTCGGTGCTAAGAAAAACCTCGGTAACCGGTTGTTCCCCTCCGGTACCCGGTTCTTTTGACCCGGTAACATCATCATCTTTTTCGCAGGAAACCAGCGCTGCTAAAAACAGCGCCAGTATCCCCGAAAATCTTTTCATTTTATCAATCATTCTGATTTTTTTATTGTGCTTCAATACTGATGGTCTCCGCGTCAAGATCTACCGTTATGATATAATCTCCGGCTTCGCCATCCTGAAGCTTCCATTTATTATCGGGACCGTCACAGCCTTGGGTATAGATGAAGTCGGTGTTTGAGATCGATTGTCCATTTGAAGTGGGATTTATCCATTCGCCATCACACCAGTCTCCTTTAAATTTGGCTATTTTGAATTCGCCTGTCGCATTTTCTTCGCCAAGTGGCCCTGTATAAGTATAAACACTTCCACTTCTTTCCATTGGCTCGGGATTGTTGATATCCCAGCCATTCGGACCACCATCTCCAACTATGTAGAGATTTACCGGCTCAATTTCCACGCTTTCGTCACGGGTATTCACGGTGATCTTGTAACGACCTTCGGTTTCTTCAGTTATTCTCCAGGTATTATCTACATCACAACCTGAATTTTGCTCAACATCGGTATTGGTGATTTCCTGATCGGCTTCGATCGGTCGGTACCACTGCCCGCACCAATCGCCCATTGGGCCGGCAAAGATCTTCATTGCTCCCGGGCTAAGGGTTCCTTCATATTCAAAGATGAAAGGATCTTCTTCATTTTGTTCAAATTCAGCCGGATCATCAACTGTCCAGCCGCTTTCGGTTCCGTCTCCCACAATGTATAATTTACCGAATGGCGGATCGTCTACGGTAGAAACTGAAATGGTTCCGTCAAGGAGATTAACTTCAATATTGTAAACCCCGGCTTCAGTAATCTCAAAAGCATCATCCGGTTCATCATCTGAGGTCCTATAGAAAAGGCTGTTTTCGTCTTCACCCATATTATAAGAAGGAAGGAATTCACCTAAAGTGGTGATGAATTTGAATTCTCCTTCATTAAGGTTTCCGGTGTATTCGAATACTGCTTCATCTCCCTGCCTGGTCATTTCAATAGGGTTATTAGCATCCCAACCGTTTGGTGAGGCGCTTCCAATCAAATAAAGTTCTTCAGTAAGGGGCTGATAGGTAGTGGCAGTAAAAGTAACCACGTCTACCTGGTCCATATCTTCTTCACCTCCTACACTGGCTGTAATTCGGGCTGTTAAATCAACCGATTCTCCGGCTTCCACGCCATAGGTATTCTGCAAAATATCATTTAAAACTCCGTACCGAAGCGAAAATTCATAGGTCTCTTTGCCGAACTCGTATTCAAGCGGAAATGTAAAGTCATTTTCCTCAAGGTCAATTTCCAGGGTGTAGAAAATCCCCTGATTTGTACCATAATTTGTTCCCGTAGACCAGGTGAATTCCAGTTCCTGGTTTTTTTCTTCTTCTGAAAGTGCTACCGATTCTTCTGAAATACTTAGTTGCAATTCGTCATCTATATTCTCAAAAGATGGGTCGTAAAGATCATCACTATCACAAGATACACTGAAGGCAGCCGTACCCAGCAATACCATCCAAAGGAATAAATGTTGAAAGTTTAAATATTTTTTCATGTTCATTTACTTTTTAAGTTAGTAACCTGGATTTTGTGAAAGATTTGGATTCCTGTCAAGTTCAATTTGAGGAATTGGGAACAGCAAATGTTTTTCTGAAGCATTATTTTTCCCTATCGAGTGAAGGAAATCCAGACCATACTGCCCGTTATTTACCCTGATAAGATCTAACCAGCGCTGACCTTCAAAAGCGAGTTCAATTCTACGTTCGTGCAGAACTGCTTCCTTAAATTCTTCCTGTCCCAGTCCCTGGACAATATCATCCAGCCCGGCACGGTTTCTAACCATATTCAGGTAATCTTCGGCTTCATCGGTACGGCCAAGTTCATTCAAGGCTTCAGCTTTAACCAATAATATGTCGGCATAACGCAAAACCGGAAAATTCAACGGACTGTTATCATAAGCCGAAACTTCGCTAAGCGGCACTAAAAATTTCCGCACGTTGTATCCGGTTTGTGAATAATCGCTGTCATATTCTTTTCCGTCAAAATCAGGTCCGCCTTCATAAAGAATAGTGACATCTTTTCTCAAATCCCCGTCCTCATAAGAGTTCACAAATTCTTCAGTAGGCTGGTTCCACCCATAACCTCCGGCAACAAAATTAGCTCCCCTTGGCCCCATGAACGGGCTCGTCCAGGAAGACTGGTTATCGTCGCTCCAAAAATCCTCCCCGGCATCATCGGTATACTGCACTTCAAAAATAGACTCTACTCCATTTTCATTGTCTATGCTAAAATTATCTGCGTAGCTGTCATTTAGAGCATAGCCAAGACTTTCCACCTCAGTTGCGGCATCAACTGCTTCCTGCCAGTTGCCAAGGCTAAGATGTACTTTGGCAAGCAATCCATAAGCGGCAGCCTTTGGTACTCTTCCAAGGTTTTCCCCGTTATAGGCAGATTTCTGCGGAAGCAATTCAGCAGCTGCGGTCAAATCGTTTATAACCTGCGCATAGACTTCTTCCACCGGGTCTCTCTCCGGCAGCAGATCATCATCTGAACTCTGCGGTACGGTTACCAAAGGAACGTCCCCAAAAAAGGTTGCAAGGATATTGTAATAATGAGCTCTTAGGAAATAAGCTTCTCCCATTGACCTGTCGCGAATATCTTCGTCGATTTCCATAGTTGGTGCAACATCTAAAACAATATTAGACATTAGAATTCCCGGCCATGGGCCACGCCAAAGGTCAAGTGCCCCGGCATTATCGGTTGAAGTTACAAAGTTGGCCATATTAGTGGTTTCTATACCATCGGTTCCTCCACCTGCACCTACAATGCTGTTGCCGGCAATGATATCAGTGGTCCACATCCTCATATTGTAGAGTTTTGGCCTTTGCATCGGCTGGTAAGCTCCGTTTACAATAGTCACCAGCTCATCGGCTGTTGCCGGGTAGTTTTCGGTATTAATCGAATCCAGGGGTTGCCTGTCCAGGAAATCATCGGAGCATCCCGTGATAACTGCAAGAGAAAGCAGTAAAAATATTTTATAAATCTTCATAGTTTCTTCTTTTTAAAATCCAACATTAACTCCTAACAAGATAGTCCTGGTAACGGGATAGTTGTTATTATCTATTCCGTTTGGACCTACTTCAGGATCAAATCCTGAATAGTCGGTCAGAGTATATAAATTCTGGCCTGAGATATAAACACGCGCCGAGCTTAATGCATTCTCAGCAAATGTTTCCACTGGAATATTATAACTCAGGTTCACGTTTCTTAATCTTAAATAAGAACCGTCTTCAATATAGCGTGTTGAAGGGCGGGCGTTATTGTTAGGATCTCCAAAAATGGCACGAGGCATGGTGTTGCTGGTGCCTTCGCCAGTCCAACGGTCAAGAACTGCGGTAGACTGGTTACTGGTAACGGCCATACCTTCAGTAAAAATTCGGTTGGCGTTAAAGATGTCATTTCCGTAGACTCCCTGAAGGAAAATATTTAGATCAAAATTCCCCATTTTAAAGGTATTATTAAAGGAATATGTGAAATCGGGGTTTGGATTACCAATAATGGTACGGTCATCGTCATTTATCACACCGTCATTATTTAAATCCTTATACCTGATATCTCCCGGAGCGGTACTGGTAGCAGGATCATTTCCGGCAACCTGCACGGCGGCATTATCTACTTCTTCCTGCGTTTGGAAGATTCCCACTTCCTCAAATCCGTAGAAAACATTCACCGGATAATTTGGCTGAATTCTGGCCAGGTTATAGTTAAGGCCGATTCCACCAGTTGTCATTGGGGTATCGCTGTTAATATTCATTACCTCGTTATCGTTGTAAGTGAATACGAAATCTGAGGTCCAGCTAAAGTTTTCCTCTTCGATATTTTGCGTGGTCAGCAATACTTCAACCCCCTGGTTTCTGATCTTTCCTGCATTAATAGAAGGCACAAAAACATCAGAATACCCTGAAGTTACCGGCACCGCCATAGGTACGAGCATGTCTTCGGTATCTTTTCGGTAAAGATCTAGCGTTAAATCCACTCTATTGTCGAACAATGTGGCATCCACACCAAAGTTGTATTGTTTCTGGGATTCCCACTGCACGTTAGCATTGGGCAAAACCGTAGGAACAGCAGCTGTTACCAGGTTACCATTGAAATTGTATAGATTGGTGTTATAGGAAGAAGCAAAGGCATAGTTTCCTATCTCCTGGTTCCCGGTAATACCATAACCGGCACGAATTTTCAGGTCGTTGATATTTTCAGAATCCACGAGGAAATCTTCTTCTGAAAGTCTCCATGCTGCCGAAGCCGAAGGGAAAGTTCCGTATTTATTTCCTTCTCCAAATCTTGAAGAACCATCACGACGAACGGTAGCCGTTAATAAATATTTACTTCGGAAATCAAAAGTACCGCGCGCAAAATAAGAGAATATCGCCCATTCTGATTCGGTTCCACCAATTTCCTGTTGATCCGTTCCGCTATCTAATTGCTGGGTGGATGTACTGGCAAAATTCTGAATAGATCCTCCCATGGTCTTAAACCTGTTCTCCTGGGCACTGGTACCTACAACTCCGGTAAATCTGCTTCCGTCTTCAAAGCGTTTCTCGTAGGTAAGGGTGTTATCCCAAAGTAGAGTTATGCTTCGGTTGGAAGATTCCGACAAAAATTCGTTTTGGCCAATATGCGCATCCCATTCATAGGATGGAGCCCAGGTTCTCCCAAACCAGAAGTTTGTCTCTCCCCCAAAGAGGGTTTTAAAGGTGAAATCTTCAAGAAAATCTAATTCTGCAAAAACAGATCCCTGGATGTTATAACCCTCGGTAGAGTTTTCTACAATATTGGCCTTACCTATTGGATTCTCAACATCTCCGTAATATAAAGGCTGACCAAGCGGTCCCGAGAAATCACCGTCTTCGCGATAGATTGGATTGGTAGGAAGTGAAAAAATCGCGTTGTTGATATTAGTATCTCCACTTTCCTTTTGATCATAATTCATTTTCAGGTTATTCCCAAAACGAAGATTATCGTTGATCTCTGTTTCACTGTTAAACTGGAAGATGTACCTTTCGTAATCATTATTGATAATGATACCTTTCTGATTAAAAGCATTTAGCGAAGTATACACCTTAGTGTGTTCATTCCCGTTGCTGAAGGAAACAGTAAAATTGTTTTGCCTTCCGGTTGTGAATAAGGCATCCAGCCAGTCTGTGCCTTCGCCAAGCGAAGAAGGATCAGCATATTCAGGATTTGTTTCATATCCGGCATTGGAGAGCATTTCATTATTAAATTCCGCAAACTGACGGGCATTTAAAACGTCAATCATATCGGTAGAATGCTGAATCCCTGAAAAGGCTTCCACATTAAACTGCCCTTTTCCGTCTTTCCCGCTTTTGGTGGTTATGATCACCACCCCGTTAGCTCCACGGGAACCGTAAATGGCCGTAGCCGAAGCATCTTTTAGCACTTGCAGCGACTCAACATCCTGCATGTTTACCTGATTTAAACCGCCGTTTAGTGGGACTCCATCTACCACTACCAATGGGTCGTTATTCCCAATTGTCCCAATTCCACGAATTCTAATAGTAGGATTTGTACCCGGAGCACCTGAGGTAATTACTTGTACCCCGGCAGCCCTACCTTGCATGGCATCACCAATGTTTGAAGCCGGCTGCGATTCTACATCATCCAGATCTATAGAAGCGACAGATCCTGTTAGGTCTCGTTGTGTTGTCTGGCCGTAACCAATCACTACCACCTCCTCAAGGGCGTCGGCGTCTGATTCCATTACGATCTCAACTTCTTCGGAAGTAGCTTCAAACGTTTGCGTTACATAACCTAAAAAACTCACTTCCAGTTGAGCATTTTCACTTACGACAAGCTCAAAATTTCCGTCAAAATCGGTTACCGCACCATTACTGGTTCCTACTTCTAATACCGATGCACCTGGCAGTGGAATTCCCGTTTCGTCGAGAACAATCCCGCTAACGGTAATATCAGAACCTTGTGCCCCCGCAAAAAGTGGAAGGCAGAAAAGGAGCATCAACGTCACTTTGGCCCGTAGTCCTCTAATTCTTAAAATTTTAAATTCATTTCGCATTTGCTAAAATTTAATGTCTGTTAAAAAGTGTATGTGTCAGTTAATGATAACACTTCAAACTTCGAAAAATTAAAGACTCCTTTTAGGTTTTTAAAAATCCATATAGAAAAATTCAGGATTAAATATAATGTAAATTACTGACTACTAGTTTTATAGTATAGATTATATACGTAGATACATATAGAAAATAAGAGGTGCCACAAAAGAAGATTAGAGCCTAAGAGTGGTATTTTCGATTAGTTTATCGTCAAAATCCTTTTTATCCAACCTGGATTTTTTTCTGATTTTGGTTTTATAAGCGTAGATAGAGTTAACGGAATACCCAAGAATTTGAGCGATGATTTCGTTGTGTTTAATTCCGAGTCTAATCAAGGCAAAAATGCGGAGTTCTTTATTGAGGAGCTGACCATTTTTCAGGGTAATTTGTTCCTCAGGCTTGAGCAGGGAATTAAATTCCTCAATAAAATTCGGGAAGAGTTTAATAAAGGCTTCATCAAAATTCCTCATCAGTTTTTCCTTTTCGCGTCTCAGGTTTAAACTGCTGA
>NZ_JBEPWD010000078.1:0-9222 GCF_041642575.1 Salegentibacter sp.
CCACTGGCAGAAGAGGCGATTCCGCTGCTGTGCGGAAAAGTATTTTCAGTTTTAATAATCAATTCATAGTCCTTTAAAAAAGGACAATACTTCCCGATGCGTTCAAAAAACTTTCGAATTTTCGGTTTGAAGTCGTCTTTCTTTTCTCCTTCAAAAAACAATTCAAAATCAAAATCCTCAGCTTCGGTTTCTTTTTTCTGAAATTCGAGAGTTGTAATGGTTTTACAATTTTTCAAGGTAAAACTCACCGAAGGATTCGCCGGGATCTGGTTTTCTTTTTTTCCCCAATATTTCACTAAGGCAATGTTGCTAGGGGACTGCCAGGTCACCTGGCCAGATTGCACCGACTTCTGATAATCTTCCGGAATAAAATCCTGTTCACGCATCCTAAAAAATTTTAGCAAAGATAGTTTTTAAGCTGAGATTGCCCATATGCATAACTTGTGTACTTAAACTTTCATAATTCAATTTAATTCCTATTTTAGTAGTACCTAACCAACTCGAAGATGAAAAGGAAACTTCTCATACGCAGTTCTATTGCAATTGGCATTTGTTTGCTCTTCGGTTTTGTGGGGGCGGTGGCTACTCAAACCGCCATGAATGGCTGGTACACAGCACTCGATAAGCCATGGTTTGACCCTCCGGAATGGATTTTTGGCCCGGTTTGGATGCTAATGTACATTCTTATGGGCATCGCGGCAGGAATCGTTTGGAGTAAAGGTTTTTATCATAAATGGGTGAAAACAGCCCTTTATCACTTTGGATTCCAACTCCTGTTCAACGGCTTTTGGTCCCTGCTTTTTTTCGGACTAAACAAGCCTTTCTGGGCCTTGCTTGCCGCCATCACTCTGTTCATCCTGGTTATTCTTACCATTAGATGGTTTAAAATTGTGAATAAAATCGCTGCCTACCTTCTTGTCCCCTATGCGGTATGGGTGCTTATGGCCCTAGCTTTAAATCTTGAGGTGTGGTATCTCAATTAGCACTCATCGCCTTTGCAGCTAGAAATCCGCCGGTCCAGGCATTTTGAAAATTAAATCCGCCGGTGATCGCATCTATATTCAGGATTTCCCCGGCCAGATATAGATTTTTATGCAGCTTGCTCTCAAAAGTTTTAAAATTCACTTCCTTGAGATCTACTCCACCCGCAGTCACAAATTCTTCTTTAAAAGTGCTTTTTCCGTTAACTTCGAATTCAGCATCACAAAGTTGATGATTTAAAGCTTCCAGCTGACTTTTATTCAGTTCGGCCCAGGTTTGCTCCGATTTTATTCCTGCAGCATCCACAAGACTCTGCCATAAACGTTTTGGAAGCCCAAACCTGGAGTATTTTGCCACCTGTTTTTTTGCTTCCTTAATTTTGAGATCTCTTAAATCTTCCAATATTTCTGCGGAAGTCATTTCCGGCAACCAATTCACTTTTATCTGAAACTTATAATTTTCAGCATTTAACTCCCGGGCTCCCCAGGCCGATAATTTAAGAATAGCCGGCCCGCTCATTCCCCAGTGCGTGACTAGCAAAGGGCCGCTGCTTTCTAATTTCGAATCTTTAGAATTAAATATTACCTGAACAGAAGCTTCTGTGGCAATTCCTGCAAGCCCTTTAATTCGGTTGTCTTTAATATTGAAAGTAAACAGCGAAGGTACCGCCAATACAATTTTATGCCCAAGCTTAGCGAGAAGTTTCCACATTTTAGGATTACTCCCCGTGGCCAGCATAACTTTTTCTGCTGAAAAATCTCCTTTGTTAGTTTCCACTATCCAGTTTTCTTCTTTTTTCTGAAGATCCTGAACCGAATGGTTTTTCAGCATATTTATTTTTAATCTTTCAATCTCACTCTGGAAACAATTGATGATACTATCAGAAGAATCTGAAACCGGGAAAATGCGGCCGTCTTCTTCAATCTTTAGTTCAATTCCTCTTTTTTCAAACCATTCCATCGTATCGCCGGTCATAAAACTGTGAAAGGGACCAAGTAATTCCTTTTCTCCGCGGGGATAATTCCTGCTGAGTTCTCTGGGGATAAATTCAGCGTGAGTTACATTACAGCGTCCTCCACCCGAGATCCTTACTTTGGAAAGCACTTCCTTACCACGTTCAAGGATGGCGATCTTCAAACCGCGATTCATTTCAGCAGCATTTATGGCGGTAAAAAATCCCGCGGCGCCACCGCCAATAATAATGATGTCGAAATGTTGCATTATATATTTATATTCTGTGATGCTCCTATGGAGCTAAGATTCATAATAATCTGTCAGGAAAATCTGAAATGATTCCATCTACTCCAAAATCATTCATCCGGCTAATATCATCGGGTTCATTCACCGTCCAGACATTCACTTTAAATCCAGCCTGATGAGAATTCTGAACGCTATCCCTGGTAATTATCCCTAAAGATGGATGGATGGCTTGCGCATTAAGCAATTTCCCAAGTTCGATGGCTTCACTCACACTTGCCTTACTCAAAATTCCCAAGGGAACTTTCTCATCAAGTTGCCGCATCTGGAAGAGTTCATTCTTCTGAAAACTGGACACAATGAAATCCTGGTATTTCCAGCTGCCTTTCTCTATATAATCCTGAATTATTTCTGAAGTGCCGGTGGAGGTGTTCAAACCTTTCAGCTCGATATTAATGCTGCATTTCCCCTCGATAAGATCGAGAACTTCGGTTAGCAGCGGAATGCGAAAATTTTCTTCAACCTTAAGTGATTTTAATTCCTCCCAGGCTCTTTTCGCAACTTCCCCACTTCCGTTGGTAGTGCGGTCCAGGGTGAAATCGTGTATCACCACAATTTCTCCCGAATTACATCGATGCACATCAATTTCAATGGCATCTACCTCAAGCTCTAATGCTTTTTGAATACTCTCCAGGGTGTTCTCGGCAATATGACCTTTGGCACCTCTATGCCCTATTTTCAGAATAGATTTCATAAGGCAAAGGTAAAAGCTTTATTGAAATGGATTATGCTGAAAGTAAATCTTTAGAAAGGCTTATTACAACTTAACATTTTTTTAATGTGAGCCTTTCCTAAATTTAAGGATACAACTAAAAACCATCTAAATGACTAAACCAGAAAAATTTCCGGAACAAAAACAATCCCAGCCAGGAAATGAGCATGAAATGCAACCTGAACCTGAAATTATTCGTGACAATTACCGCGGAAGTGATAAATTAAACGATAAAGTAGCCCTCATTACCGGCGGCGATAGTGGAATTGGCCGTAGCGTAGCGGTACATTTTGCCAGGGAAGGTGCCGATATTGCTATAATCTACCTCAACGAAAACGAGGATGCTTTAGAAACCAAAAACCTGGTTGAGAAAGAAGGTAGAAAATGCCTTATTCTGGAAGGTGACCTTAAAAAGGAAGAATTCTGCAAAACAGCAATCCATGATTGTATTAAAGAACTGGGAAAACTAAATATCCTGGTGAACAATGCTGCCGTACAATTCGTAAAGGAAGAAATCCAGGAATTAAGTTTTGACCAGATAAGAGAAACTTTTAATACTAATATTCTCCCTTATTTTTATATTGCCAAAGAAGGTGTCAAACATCTTAAGGAAGGTGATTGTGTTATCAATACAACCTCAGTTACTGCTTATCGTGGCAGCGAACATCTTTTGGACTATTCGAGCACTAAGGGAGCAATTGTAAGCTTTACCCGTTCCCTTTCAAAGATGTTGGTTAAAAAAAAGATAAGGGTTAATGGAGTGGCTCCGGGGCCAATTTGGACGCCGTTTATTCCTGCTTCTTTTGATAAGGTCTCAGATTTCGGAAAGGACACTCCAATGGGACGCGCCGGCCAACCCAGTGAAGTAGCTCCAGCCTATGTTTTCCTTGCCAGTGAAGACAGTAGCTATATTACCGGACAGGTAATTCATGTTAATGGGGGCGAAATAATTGGAGGTTAACACCGCTGAAAATCGAACATAAGCTCATTGAGGCTGATCAAAACACCTTTTCTAGCTCAAAGCAATCCGCATTTTCCAAAAGAAAATATAGTTTAACCGATAAAGTTTAATATTATGGACAAATGGTTTGAATTCTCTATCGAATCTTTAATAGCTATCGCAATTACTGCTGCCGGGATTTACTTTGCGGTAATCCTCTTCACACGAATAGCAGGGAAACGTAGTTTTTCTAAAATGTCCAGTTTTGATTTTGCTATGACGGTTGCCGTAGGTTCTATGATCGCTTCGACTGTGCTCAATTCTTCCGTTAGCCTTGTGCAGGGAGCTTTTGGATTAGCCTCAATTTATATTTTACAAATCCTCATCGCGCTTATCCGGCGGCATTCACCGCTTCAGAAATTAATTGACAACTCTCCTCTTTTACTTATGGATGGGCCGGAGATTTTACATGAAAACCTTAGAAAAGCCCGTCTCACCCCGGGGGATCTCCGTTCTAAACTCCGCGAGGCGAACGTCACACAATTATCCCATATAAAGGCTGTAGTGTTTGAAACGACGGGAGATATTTCTGTTTTACAAAATTCCGATAAAGAATTGGAAGTACAAACCTGGTTACTAAAAGACGTAAAACGATGACCTGGACCGATGTGTTAGGATTAGTGGCGGGAATTTGTACTACAGCAGCCGTGATCCCTCAAATAAAAAAAGCCTGGGAGACTAAGAAAGTAAAAGATGTATCCCCGGGGATGTTTACTATATTATTGATCGGTGTCTTTTTATGGGTTATCTATGGCATCACACAGAAAGATTTGCCAATTATTGCAACAAACGGAGTTTCCTTAGGCCTGAATGGAGTGATGCTATACCTGATGTTGCGTTACCGCAAAGAAGACAATTCGTAGCTGTTAATCTTCTTTAATCTTAAACTAAAGTCTTCTTAAACCCCTTCAGGATAGGTTTGAATTCGATTATTTTTGAAAAAATATGAAAATGATGAATGCTGTTAACGAGAAATTAAAGAAAAAAAACTCCGGCAAAACTACTTATAAAGAATTTAGAGATTTGATAATCAAGAATGATCATCCCTGCCTTATGGCCCAAACTGTGTTCAGTATGGATAAGGCTGAAATTCATACTTATGAAAATTTTGGTTCCCTGGAAACTGCCAGGAAAATCTTAAAAGACCTGAAACACTATCTTGCTAACTACGATTTCACTTCGAACGACTTCTACACTTTTATTGCCGCTTTTCCGGAGAAGAAAAATTACTCTGAAGAGCAATTTGAAAAATTACTCTGGAAACAGCTGCAGGCCATTCATGAGGTAGACGATCAGGACTGGGATCCTGAAGTAAGCAAAGACCCGGAAAGCAAAGATTTCAGTTTTAGTATAGCCGGAAAAGCTTTTTATATAGTGGGATTGCATCCTAACAGCAGCCGAAAAGCCAGGCAAAGCCCATATCCGGCACTTACTTTCAACCTTCATTGGCAGTTTGAGAAATTAAGAGAAATGGGTGCTTATCAAAATGTAAGGGATAAGATACGGGAACGCGATATCGAACTGCAGGGTAGTATGAACCCCATGTTAGAGGATTTTGGGAAGAGAAGTGAAGCCCGGCAATATAGCGGCCGAAAAGTTGGAGAAGAATGGAAATGTCCGTTTCTTCACGGGAAATAGCATCTGATGTACCAACCCAAAAAATACAAAAAAAAAGATCCAGAATACATCTTTAAATTTATTCAAAACCATCCCTTTGCGACATTTATACTTAAAGGGGAGCGTTTACTGGCTACCCATATCCCTGTGTTAATTGAGGGTGAGGCCGAAAATTTTAGGCTCTACGGTCATATTGCCAATCACAACGAACAATTTCAACATTTAAAGGATAATACTGAGGCCTTACTGATTTTCCAGGGAGCGCACGGATATATTTCTTCTTCGTGGTACAAAGAGAAAGACATCAGCACCTGGGATTACTCGGCAGTTCATGTGAATGTGAGGCTTAAATTACAATCTCAGGAGGAGCTGGAACAATCCCTGATCAATTTGGTGCATAGATTTGAAAAAGATCAGGAGCAACCTTTGGAGTACAGAGATATACCTTCAGAAATAATTTCAGATCACCTACCACTTATAACCGGATTTTGGTGTGAACCTTTTAAGATGGAAGGAATAGCTAAATTACACCAGGGATACGATTCAGAGGACCTCAGCAGAATCAGCAAAAAACTTCAGGAACGGGATGAACCAATGGATACTGTTCTTGAAAAAAACATTAGAGCCGAAAATGAAACAAAAGATAGATAAACAAAGTGGCGCTGCTTTTAAAATTAAAAAAGGCCAAAAATTAAAAGTGATCTCTCCGGAAGCCGAACAGGTTAGCGACATGGTTTTATTTAATGCAAAGGATACACGGGAAAAACTATCTTCAGGGAAAACCCTGGATTTTGAGGAAAATATCCTTATTACAAAAGGAAATTTTCTGTGGAGCAACAGGTCTCAAAAAATGATGGAGATCCTGGAAGACACCAATGGACGGAATGACTTTTTATTGGCACCATGCAGCCCGGAAACCTTTGCCATTATGTATGATTATAAAGGCTATCATCCCAGTTGTTTTGAAAATCTCTATATGAACCTGGAAAAATTCGATATTGAACCAGATGATATTCCCACCGCCTTTAATATCTTTATGAATGTTCAGTTTGATAGCAATGGAAAATTAAGTGTAGATCCCCCGCAAAACCAAGCTGGAGACCACGTGATTTTTGAGGCAAAAATGGATCTTATTGTAGGCCTCACCGCCTGTTCAGCTGAAGACAGTAATAATGGCAGTTTTAAGCCTATTCAATACGAAATCATCGATTAAGTTTTGACTACTTTCTTCTTTTTCGCGCTCAAACGCGTAATTAGCGATTTAAAGGAAATTAGAAAGAATGAAAAATAAAAAAAGGTCATTCCAGCAAGAATGACCTTTTTTATATCTTATAATTAAAGACTTAAGAAACTGCTTTTAGCTTCTTTATAGTAGATTTGTTGAGCTTATCTTCAGCATAATCCCTATCCACAACAAGTTTTGTTTGGTTGCTCTCAGGCATATCAAACATCGCATCGGTAAGAATCGCCTCGCACAGTGAACGCAGTCCACGGGCACCAAGTTTATACTCTACAGCTTTCTCTACGATAAAGTCCAGAGCTTCTTCTGTCATATCAAATTCGATATCGTCCATCTCAAAGAGTTTCTGATATTGCTTTACAATGGCATTCTTAGGTTCAGTAAGTATCGCTCTAAGAGTTTTCTTATCCAGCGGATTCATATAGGTTAAGGCCGGTAGCCTTCCAATAATTTCAGGGATAAGCCCAAAGTCTTTTAAATCCTTCGGAATAATATACTTCAGCAAGTTCGTGCGCTCTATATGATCGTCGCCTTTTGAGGCGCTAAAACCAACAGCCTGCATATTCAAACGCTTACTGATGTTTCTTTCGATCCCATCAAAAGCTCCTCCGGCAATAAACAGTATGTTTTCGGTGTCTACCTCAACAAATTTCTGATCTGGGTGTTTACGGCCTCCTTTTGGAGGAACATTTACCGTAGTACCCTCCAACAATTTAAGTAATGCTTGCTGAACTCCCTCTCCCGAAACATCGCGGGTAATAGATGGATTATCGCTTTTTCTGGCAATCTTATCTATTTCATCGATAAATACGATTCCGCGTTGAGCTTTCTCTACATTATAATCGGCCGCCTGAAGCAATCTGGTTAAGATACCTTCTACATCTTCTCCAACATAACCGGCTTCTGTAAGCACGGTTGCATCTACAATAGCCAAAGGTACATTGAGCATTTTTGCAATGGTTTTTGCGATAAGGGTTTTCCCGGTTCCGGTTTCCCCAACCATAATAATATTACTCTTCTGAATCTCTACATCATCATCAGATTTAGGTTGCAATAAACGTTTGTAATGGTTATAAACCGCTACTGACATGACTTTCTTGGTAGCTTCCTGCCCAATCACGTATTCATCCAAAAATGATTTGATCTTCTTTGGTTTGCTTAGCATCAAATCTGAAGAAAGCTCACGGGCTTCCCCCTGTTTTAATTCTTCCAGAACTATGCCATGCGCCTGTTCTATACAGCGATCACAAATATGAGCATCCAGCCCTGCAATTAGCAAATTGGTTTCAGGTTTTTTTCTTCCACAAAAGGAACATTCTAATTCTTCTTTCGCCATTTTGTTTAATTTAGCGCAAACAAAGGTTTGCTTAAATTATTTTCCTTCTCTCTTTAATATCTCATCAATCATACCATATTCCATCGCTTTTTCAGCCTTCATCCAATAATCACGATCACTATCTTCTTCGATTTTCTCGTAGGTTTGTCCGGAATGTTTTGCGATAATCTGGTATAATTCCTTTTTAAGGGTTAAGATCTCTCTGGCTGTGATTTCGATATCACTGGCCTGTCCCTGTGCACCACCAAGTGGTTGGTGAATCATCACCCTGGAGTGTGGCAATCCGCTTCGTTTTCCTTTTTCTCCGGCACATAACAGTACCGCCCCCATAGATGCCGCCATTCCGGTGCATATAGTTGCAATATCAGGTTTGATAAACTGCATGGTATCATAGATCCCCAGACCTGCGTAAACGCTTCCTCCAGGAGAATTGATATATATCTGAATATCCTTGGAAGCATCTGTGCTTTCCAAAAACAATAACTGTGCTTGTACAATATTGGCAACCTGGTCACTTATGCCAGTCCCCAAAAAGATGATCCTGTCCATCATAAGACGGGAAAAAACATCCATCGCTACAGCGTTCATCTGGCGCTCTTCAATGATATTGGGAGTCATGCCTACCGGATTCATACTGCTAACGATCTTGCCGTAATAATTACTATTTATGCCGTGATGTTTGGTGGCGTATTTTTCAAATTCTTTTCCGTAGTCCATTAAAATACTTTTTTTCTCGTGTTAAAAAGAAGGTTTTTCTAAACCCAAAAAGGCGTTATTCCAAACGGTTTAACGCCTTAAAGATAGGTATAAAATTCTAAAATTTCTTATTGATAGATCTCTTTCACAAATTCATCATAAGTCACTTCTTTCTCTTCAAATTTCATGTTCTCTTTATAGAAATCAAGAAGTTTTTCATTCATCAGTTGCTCAGACAAACGCTTAACTTCATCCTGATTTGAAAGGATTCTTGAAGCGATATCATCAAGTTCTTTTTCTGAAGGGTTCATCTGGCCAAATTGTGCCATTTGCTCTTTGATCTTTTCGTGAGAAAAAGCCTTCAGGTCTTCAAAATTAACCTC
>NZ_JBEPWD010000079.1:0-9203 GCF_041642575.1 Salegentibacter sp.
ATGTTTGAGCAGGAACTGGATAAATACGATATTCCGCTGGAGATTAAATACCTGGCAATTGTGGAATCTGCACTTAATCCAAGGGCGCGTTCCCGGGTGGGAGCTACCGGTTTATGGCAATTCATGTTTGCTACAGGGAAAATGCTTGATCTGAATGTGAGTTCATATGTAGATGAGCGAATGGATCCGGAACGTTCTACCGAAGCGGCTGCGAAATACCTCGCAAGCCTCTACAAATCTTTTGGAGATTGGGATATGGTTCTAGCCTCTTATAATTCGGGGCCTGGAAATGTTTCGAAAGCCATAAGAAGAAGTGGAGGCTCCACTAATTACTGGGAACTTAGAAGATTCCTTCCACGTGAAACTGCAGGGTATGTTCCGGCTTTCCTTGCTACCCTTTATATTTTTGAATATGCCGAAGAACATGATTTTCAGCCTAAAAAACCTGAAGTTGCTTTCTTTGAAACCGATACGATCAGGGTAAAAGAAATGCTCACCTTTGATCATATTTCAAAAGTTACAGGGATTGAGAAAGAAATGCTTCAGTTTCTTAATCCAAGTTATAAACTGGACATCATTCCGCATGTGGAAGATAAGAATTACAGCATTAGGTTGCCGAGATCTGTTTCCGGTGCATTTGTATCTAATGAAGCTGAGATCTATGAATATGTAACTCAGGATCTGGCGGAAAAGAAAAAATCACTACCTAATTATATTGAAGCCGATGAGAGAATTAGGTATAAGGTGAAAAGCGGTGATTATCTCGGTAAAATTGCCGAAAGTTATGGCGTAGGAGTAAGCCAAATTAAAAGCTGGAACACCCTGAGGTCTAATAATTTGAGAGTTGGGCAATACCTAACCATATATCCCAGAAGACCTGTCGTTTCTGAAAGCTCATCAGCTTCCAATACTAAGGCTAATAACACTTCAAAAACATATACAGTTAAAAGAGGAGATTCATTATGGAGTATTTCCCGTAAGTTTCCGGGAGTTACGGTACAGAATTTGAGGGCTTGGAATAATGTAGGTACATCAAGCCTTAAACCCGGCATGAAACTTAAGGTTTCTAAGGGATAATATGAAACTCAAATTAAACCAAATGAAAAAATCTTTAGTTCTTCTTTTCTCTTTAGTTCTTTTTATTTCCTGTAATGACCAAAACGGCGACGAAAGCGAAAGAATTCTTGTAGACTCCTCGGGAAATATCAATCAGATTACTTTAATTATTGAAAACAAACTCTGGGAAGGACCCGTTGGGGAAGCTCTTAGGGATAATTTTGCTGCTACGGTAGATGGTTTGCCCCAGGAAGAACCCATTTTTAGTCTTAAACAAGTTCCGCCGGAAACATTCACAGGCTTTGTGAGAAGAAATCGTTCTTTTATCAAAGTAGAAAAAGGCAATGAAGCCGGGATGAAAGTGATTAAAGATATGTATGCAAGACCCCAAACAGGGATAATTATTTCTGGATCTAATGAGGAAGAACTTGTTCATGCGGTAAATGAAGGTGCTGATAAGGTAATTGCGATGTTCCTGGAGACCGAAATGAAGGAGAAGCAACGGCGTATGGCAAAATCCTTAGGAAAGGATGAAAAACTCGAGGAGAAGTTTGGACTTTCCCTTAAATTTCCATCTATTTTTCGCTATGCCGTAGAAGAAGATGACTTTACCTGGCTTAGAAAGGAGATCACCAAGGGGAATATGGAGCTTTTGATTTATGAGGTGCCAATCAGTCAAATTGAGAAAGACACCAATATAATTGGCAACATCATCAAAATGAGAGATTCTATTGGTATAGCTCATATTCCGGGACCGGTTGAAGGAAGTTATATGATAACTGAAGAAGCCTATGCCCCTTATCTTTTTGAAACAGAAATAGACGGTAAGTTCGCTTACGAGACCCGTGGAACCTGGGAGGTTAAAAACGCTTTTATGGCCGGGCCTTTTGTGAACTATGCTATTAAAGATGAAGCTAACGATAGGTATGTGGTAGTAGAAGGTTTTGTTTTTTCTCCATCAAGAGGAAAAAGGGATAATATCTTCGAGCTGGATGCCATCATCAAAACTGCAAAGATCAGATAAAGAAAAAGCCCAACTTATAGAGTTGGGCTTGATTTTTATACTGTTTAAGGTAGTTATTTCTTATCTTCAGGAACCTTATTATCCTCATTATCATCTTTGGAAGCATCCTTGAATTCTTTAATTCCACTACCTAATCCTCTCATTAATTCAGGAATTTTTCTACCTCCAAATAACAACAAAACCACAATTACAATCAATATGATTTGTGGAGCTCCTATCGCCAATGGTAAAATAAATGCATTCATAACTTTAATTTAGATTTCACAAACTTAATAAGAATTCATCAAAATATACCTTAATAGCTAAAAATTAATTTAGAGGTAAACCTTTAATTCCTTCATTATAAGCAGCTTCAAATTTCGAGCCATTGCTTTATAATTTTGAAATTAGATCAAAAACAAGCAGCTTATGGAATCTATTTTGATAATCAAAACCCAATTGCACCGAGAATTTTTAATTTATCTTTGTAAACCCAGTATAAAATATGGCAGAAAATAAGAGACATAAAAAGAAGTTCACTAAAAAATTACTTCATAAATACCGGTTGGTAGTTTTAAATGAAGATACTTTTGAGGAGCGGCTTTCTTTTAAGCTAACCCGGCTTAATGTCTTTGTAACCGTTACTTTAAGTGCAATATTTTTAGTAGCCGCCACTACCGTAATTATTGCTTTTACACCGCTCAGAGAGTATATTCCCGGATATTCTTCTCCTGAATTGAAGAACCGGGCAGTTGAGCTAGCCTACAAATCTGATTCCCTTCAAAATGTTCTAAAATTAAATAGTCAATATCTAAATTCTATAAGAGATGTCTTAACCGGAGAAGCCGAAACAGGTTCCCTTAACCGGGATTCTTTGATGGAAAGTCCGCCGCCACCTGAAGAAGTTGAGGCGATTGAGCCATCCCGTGCAGATTCCATTTTACGGGAAGAGGTTGCCCAGGAAGACAAATATAACATCCTGGCCTCTGCAGCAGATAACGTTGACTTTTCCTTGTTTCCACCTGTAAAAGGAGCTATTTCTGAAGGTTTCAACTTGGAAGACAGGCATTATGCTGTAGATATTGTAGTTCCAAAGAATTCAGCAGTAAAATCGGTGGCTGAAGGGAGAGTGATTTTTTCAGAATGGACTACACAAACCGGTTATGTGATTATTGTAAGGCATAACTACGGATTGCTTTCGGTTTATAAACATAATGCCTCCTTGACCAAAGAACAGGGAGATATTGTAAAAACCGGGGAGGTGATAGCAACTGCAGGTTCTACCGGAGAATATACCAGCGGTCCCCATTTGCATTTTGAACTCTGGAATGAAGGAGTGCCGGTAGACCCAACCGATTACATTGATTTTGATTAAAACTATATGTCTTTAAAATCCATAGGAGCAAAGATTTTTGCCCGATACATTCGAAAAAAAATAGATGCCTGGGCTTCTAAACCTGAAGCCATTCAGCAAAAGGTTTTCAAAGACCTGATTGATCAGGCTAAAAATACCCAATTTGGGAAAGATCATGATTTTTCCGGTATTGAAAATTATCGTGATTTTGCTGAAAAGGTTCCGGTTAGAGACTACGAAGAACTGAAACCCTGGGTAGATAAAATGGTCGCCGGAGAAGCTGATGTTTTATGGCCTGGAAAACCGCTTTATTATGCTAAAACCTCGGGAACTACCAGCGGTGCTAAGTATATTCCGCTTACAAAGGAATCTATGCCCACCCATATTAACGCCGCCCGAAATGCCATATTATGTTATATCGCCGAAACCGGAAATGCTTCTTTTGTAGACGGAAAAATGATCTTTCTGCAAGGAAGTCCCGAACTAGAGGAGAAAAACGGAGTGAAACTAGGCCGACTTTCGGGGATTGTTGCCCATTATGTGCCTTCATACCTTCAGAAGAACAGGATGCCCAGTTGGGAAACCAATTGTATTGAAGACTGGGAAACCAAGGTAGATGCTATAGTTGAAGAAACCCGAAATGAAGATATGACGGTTATTAGCGGGATTCCATCCTGGGTGCAGATGTATTTTGAACGCCTCCAACAAAAAACCGGACAAAAGGTGGGAGACCTCTTTAAAAACTTCGAACTTTTTATATACGGTGGAGTGAATTATGAGCCTTACCGGGCCAAATTTGAAAATCTAATCGGCCGAAAAGTTGATAGTATTGAGCTATACCCTGCTTCTGAAGGATTTTTTGCATTTCAGGATAAACAAAGCGAGAAAGGAATGCTCTTACAGTTGGATTCCGGCATGTTCTACGAATTCATTAAGACCGATGAATTTTTTGATGAAAATCCTAAACGACTTACTATTGGTGAGGTAGAAACCGGCGTTAACTATGTGATGCTTATTTCCAGTAATGCTGGACTTTGGGCATACAACCTTGGAGATACGGTGCAGTTTACTTCAACTAAACCCTACAGGGTGATAGTTTCAGGAAGGATCAAGCACTTTATATCGGCCTTTGGAGAGCATGTTATCGCCAAGGAAGTAGAAGAGGCCATGCAAGTCGCTACGGAGCACACTAAGGCGCGTATAAGCGAATTTACGGTAGCCCCACAGATTACTCCCGATAATGATGAATTGCCCTACCACGAATGGTTTATTGAATTTGAAAAAGAACCTGAAGATTTAGACGCCTTCAGAAAAATTCTTGATAAATCTCTTCAGGAGCAAAATTCTTATTATTTTGATCTTATTGAAGGAAAAATACTTCAACCTTTAAAAATCAGCCGGATTCCCGCAAACGGATTTCAGAAGTACATGAAATCCATCGGAAAACTTGGTGGACAGAATAAGCTGCCACGACTGGCCAACGACAGGAAAATTGCAGCAGTTCTGGAAGAAATTATAAATGTATAATATATGGTGAATTTAAAACTACAAGGCCGTACCAGGGCACAGGAAAGTACACACGCCATCGAGCGAATGTACATTACTATGCGGCACCTTTTTAACCGGGGATTTTATAAACCAATGGGAATTTCAGGAGAAACCTTACGTGAAGCTTTGTTGACTCTAAGACCTGAGATTTATGGTTCCATTGCCGAAGATAAAGTAGAGCTAAACGGACTCCTGTATGTCGTTGACAGACTTCCAATTGGTATTGAGGAATGTACCTATATCAACTTAACCAGCGATGAGGGTTACGGAAATTCTCATTTTCAGCCCATCGTACCGCCCAAACGTCGTAGAAACTGCTACAGGATTGATGAAGAGCAAATGAATATTGAGATAACCCGGGGACGATCTGAGATATACGATATTCTTACGCATCTTACTTTTCTTTTTGTGGAATCCCATAAAATAATGAGACGCGTGCTAATTGATGAAGAAGGTAGTGTGACCAGGGATTGGGAAAAACTTGAAAAAGCAGTGCTGCAGGATACCGAACTCAGCAGAGAAGAGCGTGAAGTAGCTTTGACGCATACCGCAAATATTCTTGGCCGTACTTTTAGCGAAGTACTCACTCTATATCCAAAATTTGCTTCCACCGGGCAACCGGAACGTTTTCTTAATATAATTTACAATCTGGGAAAACTCGCCATTGCCGAAACGGTAAGAAATGAAAAGCGTATTATTACGTTTAGTCCGGTATTACGCGAAAGATTAGGTCATCATATCCACGGGGAGATCTGGGCCGATAATATCAAGCAATTTCTTCTGAAGGAAAACCTTTTGCATCGCCCCATTCACATTATCAGTGCGAATATGCATAGCGTAATGAACACGCTATATACACCGGTGGCTTTAAAAGAGGAGCTGAAAAAGAAAAAAGTCCTTGAAATTTACGAAGCGCTTAGCGATAGCGGAAATGGGAAGTTGCGGAATAAGGTGATGAAAACAGCCCTGGACAAAGGGATGAATTTTTTAGAAGATAAAAGCGGAACCAATATAGATGTTCAGGTTTTTGATACTGCTAAACTCAAAAACGGCTATAACGGAAAGAAATCGGGGCTTAAAAACGATGAAAAGCCTGTACTTGTAGTGATGGATTATGCCTTTGGAGAGCAGGCCTACGAAACCATGGATGAGCTTTTAAAACCTTATAATTTTGAAGGAAACGAGATAAAAATGAATGTAGCTTCTATTTCCATAATGGGAAAAGCTGGCATTCTTGACGGCGGAAAAGGAGATATTATGATCCCTACCGCCCACGTTTTTGAAGGTACGGCCGATAATTACCCCTTCAGAAATCAACTCAAAAAACAAGCCCTGGAAGGAAATGGGATCAAGATAGTCGATGGAGCTATGATCACGGTTTTAGGAACTTCCCTTCAGAATAAAGATATTTTGAAATTCTTCCATGACTCTACCTGGAACGTGAGCGGCCTGGAGATGGAAGGAGCCCACTACCAGAAAGCCATTCAGGCGGCCTCCAAACTGCGGGGAAGTATAAAAGAAGATGTAAAAGTGAGATATGCTTATTATGCTTCGGATAATCCCTTAGAAACGGGAAGCACCCTGGCATCAGGCGGTTTAGGAACCACCGGTGTAAAACCCACTTATTTGATAACCGAAAAGATCCTTGACCAGGTCTTTGAAAACTAAACCAATAAATGCAGGTAGAAGAAACACCTCTAAAAGATTGTTTTATCATAAAACCCGACATTTATAAAGATAAACGGGGTCTTTTTTTAGAGAGTTATCACAAGAAGAAGTTTATCGATCTTACAGGAATCACTAAAGAGTTTGTTCAGGATAATCAGTCGATTTCCAGACATGGAGTTTTGCGTGGCCTGCATTATCAACGAGGAGAGTTTGGTCAAACTAAATTAGTGCGCGCTATTTATGGGGAAGTACTTGATGTGGTGGTAGATCTCAGACCGGAATCACCTACTTTTAAACAGGTTTTTAAAACCATTCTTGATGATGTGAATCTGCACCAGCTTTATATTCCGAAAGGCTTCGGACACGGGTTTGTAACGCTTTCTGAAACTTCTGTTTTTGCCTATAAATGTGATGAATATTACCATCCCGATGCTGAAGGCGGCATAATTTATAACGATCCTGATCTTGCCATAGATTGGGAGTTTCCGGTGGAAAAAATGATCATTTCAGATAAAGATCTTGCGCAGCCAAGCCTAAAACAAGTCTTTGGATGAAAAAAGTCTTGGTAACAGGTGCTTCAGGCCAGCTGGGAAAATGTTTCCAAAAGATAGCTTCGGAATATCCTGAAATGGAATTAAGAAATTTTAATTCTTCTGAACTCGATATCACCGATCAAAACCGGCTTCAGCAAATATTTTCTGAAGAAAACCCGGAATATTGTATTAACTGCGCGGCTTATACCAATGTAGAAAAGGCCGAAGATGATGAAGAAACCGCCTTTAAGATCAATGCTGAAGCGGTCAAAAACCTGGCTGAGGTTTGTAAAAATACAGGAACGGTTTTAATCCATATTTCGACCGATTATGTTTTTGACGGGAAAGCAACCAATGCTTACCGGGAAACCGATGTGGTTAACCCAATCAATGTCTACGGCGCCTCCAAGCTGAAAGGGGAGGAGTATATCAGGCAGATATTGGATCAACATTTTATTTTCAGAACTTCCTGGTTATACTCTGAATTCGGTCATAATTTTTTCAATACCATTTTAAAAAAAGCAGAGGAAGGAGCCACACTTAATATTACCACCTCCCAAACAGGTACTCCCACCAATGCCAATGATCTTGCAGATTTTATACTTCAGTTGATTAGAGAAGAGAATTCAGAATTCGGACTTTATCATTACAGCAATTTAGGTGAGGCTACCTGGTATGATTTTGCAAAGGCTATTCTGGAGTTTTCAGGAAAGATAGATCAGGTTACGCTTAATAAAAGCGGTTATTATAAAACCCGGGCTGAACGGCCGACATATAGCGTTTTAGATAAACAAAAATTGCAAGAAACCTTTAAAAAACTGGTGCTTCACTGGCGTGATAGTCTTGAAGATCTTATCATCAATAGGTTTCGTAAAATTTAAGTAATTTACGGGAATAAACGAATTTTATGGCAAAACGAATACTTATTACCGGTGCAGCCGGCTTCCTGGGATCTCATTTATGTGACCGATTTATAAAAGAAGGGTTTCAGGTGATTGGAATGGATAATCTCATAACCGGAGATCTCAAAAACATTGAACATCTTTTTGGGAACGAGAATTTTGAGTTTCTGCATCACGATGTTACCAGATTTGTGCACGTGCCGGGAGAACTTGATTATATACTTCATTTTGCCTCGCCTGCCAGCCCAATAGATTACCTTAAAATACCGATTCAAACGCTGAAAGTTGGATCTGTTGGAACCCTGCACTGTCTTGGTCTGGCTAAAGAAAAAAATGCGAGAATCCTTATCGCTTCTACTTCTGAAGTATATGGCGATCCTCTGGTGCATCCTCAAAATGAAGATTACTACGGAAATGTAAATTCCATTGGACCGCGTGGGGTTTATGATGAAGCCAAACGTTTTATGGAATCTATTACTATGGCTTACCATCGCTTTCACGGCCTGGAAACTAGGATTGCCAGGATCTTTAATACTTACGGCCCAAGAATGCGCCTGAATGACGGGCGGGTTATTCCCGCATTTATCGGCCAGGCATTACGTGGAGAAGACTTATCTGTTTTTGGGGATGGCCTGCAAACCCGCTCTTTCTGCTTTGTAGACGATCAAATTGAGGGAATTTACCGCCTTTTACTTAGCGATTATACTGAACCGGTTAACATAGGTAACCCCGACGAGATCACCATCCTGGATTTTGCTGAAGAGATCATTAAACTCACCGGGACCAATCAGAAAATTGTTTACCAGGAGCTTCCGCAGGATGATCCTCTGCAGCGTCAGCCCGATATAACAAGAGCTAAGGAAGTTTTAGGTTGGGAACCAAAGGTAACCCGGCAGGAAGGCATGAAAATAACCTATGAATATTTCAAGAGCCTGAGTCCTGGAGATCTGGAAAAAAGCGAGCATAAAGATTTTTCCAAACATATTAGAAGATAATGAATCAGGATGCTTTGGTTTCTGTAATAATGCCGGCTTATAATGCTGAAAGTTTTATTGAAGCCTCAATACAATCTGTCAGAGAGCAAACCTATTCCAACTGGGAATTGCTTGTGATCGATGATGCTTCAGAAGACCAGACTT
>NZ_JBEPWD010000080.1:0-5694 GCF_041642575.1 Salegentibacter sp.
ATATCACCATTTCTTAAATACATTACTTCCAGAGGAAAATTGCGGGCCGTGGCTTTTAACTGTTCCTTACCGTTGTCTATCGAAATGCCAGCATCTTTAAGGATTCTGAGCGAATCCTCGTTAAGTCTTCCTGATTTTTGAATGGCAATCCTTAATTTTTCCTTGTTCATTTTTTTGATTTTTAGTTTTTAATTTAATCATTTTCGGACCTTCAAACAGGAAGTTTCTTAAAAATAGAAAACCCGTTTGAAGTACTCAAACGGGTTTTTAAAATATGTAAAATTACAACATATCAAATTTACCTCGCCTGAGCGTGGGGGTAAAAATGATGATGATGTAATTGAATTGTTCTCATTGTTGTAGCAAACTTAAGGCATAAAATTTAATTCACAAAAACGCAACCTCAAATTTTATGATTTGTTTGATTAATTATTTCCCAGGATCAAGGGCATTCCATCTTCGCCGCCGCCTATAACCACAGTCTTGGCATTGTTTGAGCGAGCAAGTTCTAAGGTAGCCTGAATTCCTTTTTCACGTAAAATATTATCGGTTAAGGAAGCATTTAGGATCTCATTTGCCGTAGCTTTACCTTCAGCATCAATGCGTTGCCGCTCGGCTTCCTGAGTAGCTTTAGTTAAACGAAACTCATACTCCAGAGATTCCTGTTCCTGGCGAAGTTTGCGTTCTATCGCATCCTTGATATTTGGTGGTAATGAAACATCTCTTACCAAGACTTCGTTTACCTGAACATATTGTTCTTGCAAGATTATCTGACTTTCTTCCAGAATCTCCTGCTGGATCACTTCTCGTTTACTGGAATACAATTGCTCTGGATCATATCTTCCAACCACTGCACGAGCGGCTGATCTTATCGCTGGCTGTAATAACCTCTGGATATAAGCCTCTCCTTTTTCCCGGTGAAGACGTCCCAGATTTTGATATGATGGCTGAAACCAGGTTGAAGCATCTATCCTGATCTCAAGTCCATTTGAACTTAAAACAGTCATAGTTTCTTCTAAGGATTGTTGACGAACCTCATAAATAAAAACCTTATTCCATGGGGCTACAAGGTGAAAACCTTCATTTAGGGGCGGACCCTCAGTAACAACTCCACCTCCAAAAGTTTTGTAAAGCACGCCGGCTTCTCCCGAGCCAATTGTCACGGTAGATTTTGAAATGAATATTATTAATAACACAATACCGATAATAATCGGTAAACCAATTTTAGGTAATTTTTCCATCTATTTTTTTGAATTTAAATTAGACCCCGGTATTTTCTGAAGAACCATTCGGCTGCAAGCAAAGCAACCAACAAAAACAAAAGATAATACCAGTTCACCAAAGGTACACTTTTTTCGTGGCTTTTTTGAACAGGAGTAAAGTTTTCGTCCTCGAGTAGTCGGGAAATTAGATGTTCATAATTATCACCATAATAAATTTCCTCCTGATTATTTTTAGCTAAAAACTGAAGCTTCTCCAGATTGGCAGAAGAAAATTGTAATTCTACATCTGAGGCGATATTAGTGAAGCTCCCGGTTTTAGTAAAACCGGTATTTTCCTCCCTGAAAATAAAATCGTATTTCCCTTCGGGAAGATTTTCAAGATTCAGAACATAGGAATTATCTTTTAGCACAAATCCAGCTTCAAAGCTATTATCGGTGTCTGAATTTTCTATACTCATAGTTAAAGAAGCACGGGGATCGAAGGTGTAATTTTCATCAAAAAACCTTGCCCTGAACTGGATTTGTTCATTTCCGTAATAAAAAGATTCATAATCCAGGCTCAGACGTTCCCGTTTTTGTTGAGAAGCCAGGTTTTGAATTATCTTCCCCAGAAAATCGTCAAAGCTCTCAAAGGAATCACTGTCCCGCCAGGCCTGGGCACGCCATTGCCAGATACCTTCTCCAAAAAGCACTCCAGTTTTAGTTCCATCACTTTCAGTAATTGCCAGTAATGGCTGAGCAGTTTCTACATTTTCGATTTTCTGATTTAACACAGGATTGAGACCCTTAGCTTCAATTTCTCCAAAAAGGTCCCGCAAGGGAGGGAAATCATTAAAACCAATATCATCAAATTGGAAATTTGTAAAATCAGGGTTTTTTACTGCTTGAATTTCCTGAGTTTGGGTGGTGAAATCCTTTTTAAAGAGATCCTGATTGGAATTAAGAAAACGCCAATCGGTTTTGGTACCGGTGATTATGAAACTATTGATATTCTCCAATTTCAATTCCTCAAAAACCTCATTAAAAACGGTTGTTGGTTGATAAAGTATCACCAACTGGTAATCCTGCAAAACAAAATCATCTGCCGGAAATTTAATATCCAGCTGTCGTTGACGGTTACTTTCTACAGATTTTTTTATACTGCCAAGGTCAGGGTGGGAAATATCTGTCAATAATAAAACCCGGGTGCGCTCGTCAATTACTTCGACAGCAAATTTGCGGCGGTTATTTTCCTTGTTTTTCTCTGAATCTAAAGGAAGTACTTCAGCATCATAAGTCAGAACCCCTAGACTTGATGCGGGAAGCGTGGTTTCAATTATTTGTGAAGTATTTAGAGGGTCAAGATTTATATCTTTTTTATAAATCACTGACTCTCCCGAACGAATCTCAAAACGACTGGAAACAGGTTCCTCTCCCTTATAATTAATAATAACCTCCACCGGAAACTGATTATCCAAAAATGTATAGCGGTTAACATTAAGCTGACTGATCTCAATATCGGAATAGGTAGTAGTGTCACCCAGAACAACAGGAATCACCCTCTGGTTGGAACTGGATTTAAAATACCTGAAATCCCTCCCCAGTGTTTGATTACCATCAGTTAGTAGTAAAATCGCAGATTTATTATTTCTGAAAAGCTCTTTCGTTTTGCTTAAAACCTTATTTATATCGGTTTGGGTGTCGTTAAAATTTAGACTGTCATTTAATTGAAAATCCCTTCCGAAGCTTAATCTTGAAATATTGAAGCGTTCCTGAAGCCGATCATTATTTTCGATTTCATGTATGAGATTTTTTAAAGTATCAGCCTGATCAAGATGTTTAATAGATGCTGAATTATCGGCGGCAAGGATCAGGTTTGTTTTTTCTACTTCCAAAGAAACAGTAGTAATCTTAGGATTTATAAGTAAAAGCAGTAAAACTAATAAAGTGAGGGCCCGCAGCGTGAATAACACATATTTATCCTGTTTTGTTTTTCTTGTGTGGAATAAATACTGAAAAAAAGAAAACCCCAGCGCAAAGATTGCAGCAAGGGTTATTAATATTATTTCGGTAAGATCCATTGAGGAAAGATATATAAAAAGCGACGAAGTTAGAAATTAGACCTCCTAAGAAAATGTAGATTCGTACTTCTTATTTCATTCTTCGAATGAATATTGTTTTTAAGTATGCATTCCGCCATCAACATGTAAAACCTGACCGGTTATATAATCACTCATATCACTGCCAAGAAAAACACAGGTATTTGCAATATCCTCAGGTGTACCTCCACGCTTAAGGGGAATAGCCTGTCTCCAGCCTTCAACGGTCTTTTCATCGAGTTGTCCGGTCATTTCAGTTTCAATAAAACCTGGCGCGATAACATTAGTACGGATATTTCTTGAACCGAGTTCCAGGGCCATAGATTTGGAAAAACCGATAATTCCTGCCTTAGAAGCTGCATAATTAGACTGACCAGCGTTTCCTTTAACCCCAACAACAGAACTCATATTGATAATACTTCCTTTGCGTTGTTTTAGCATAGTTCTTTGTACCGCTTTGGTCATATTGAATATAGACTTCAGGTTAACTTCTATAACCTTATCAAAATCTTCTTCACTCATACGCATTAGGAGATTATCTTTTGTGATACCTGCATTATTTACCAGAATATCAATCCTTCCAAAATCTTCTACAACATCTTTAATAAGTTGTTCAGATTCAGAAAAGCTTGCGGCGTTAGATTTATAAGCTTTTGCCTTAATCCCCATTCCACTAAGTTCTTCGGCAAGCGCATTAGCAGATTCGGCAGAGGAATTATATGTAAAAGCCACATTAGCTCCATGATCAGCAAAAACTTTTGCGATGCCTTTTCCAATTCCACGACTACCTCCGGTAATAATGGCATTTTTTCCTTCTAAGAGTTTCATATATAAAAAGATTGGTTGTTTTATTTTTCCAAATATAGTAAAAGCAAAAAGCTTAAATATTCACAAAGAAAAAATCCTTCTGCAATCACCCGAATTCAGGAGAAACAGAAGGATAGTTCTATTTAGAGGTAGTTTTATCCTTTAAGGACTTCAGCTACTTTTTTACCTATTTCAGCAGGAGAATCAACTACGTGAATTCCGTTTTCTCTAAGAATTTTTTTCTTAGCCTGTGCGGTATCTTCGCTTCCTCCAACGATGGCTCCGGCGTGACCCATAGTACGACCTGCTGGTGCGGTTTCTCCGGCAATAAAACCAATTACAGGCTTTCTGTTACCGTTTTCTTTAACCCACTGGGCGGCATCAGCTTCAAGCTGTCCACCTATTTCTCCGATCATAACAATGATCTCGGTTTCATCATCATTCATCAATAGCTCCACGGCTTCTTTGGTAGTAGTTCCAATAATAGGATCTCCTCCAATTCCGATAGCTGTAGTAATTCCAAGACCCTGTTTTACAACTTGATCTGCAGCTTCGTAAGTTAATGTTCCTGATTTAGATACAATCCCTACAGTTCCTTTTTTGAAAACGAAACCTGGCATAATACCAACCTTAGCCTCACCCGGAGTGATCACACCCGGACAGTTAGGACCAACCAATCTGGTGTCTTTACCTTTGATATAGCTAGAAGCTTTTACCATATCGGCTACAGGAATACCTTCGGTAATAGTGATGATTACTTTGATACCTGCATCTGCAGCTTCCATTATCGCATCAGCAGCAAAAGCCGGTGGCACGAAGATTAAAGAAACATCTGCGCCTGTTTCCTTTACGGCATCAGATACCGTATTAAAAACAGGACGGTCAAGGTGTTTTTGACCACCTTTTCCCGGAGTAACTCCTCCTACAACGTTGGTTCCGTATTCTATCATTTGCTCGGCATGAAAAGTACCTTCACTTCCGGTAAATCCCTGCACGATTATCTTTGAATTTTTATTGACTAAAACGCTCATAAATATTTATTTTTTGCGATAACAAAAGTAGGTTTTTAAAAATAAAACCTAAAGTTTTTTAATGGTTAATTACAGGAGGTATCAATGGATTCAGGCGAAAACAAATGAAATCTCTAATCTTTAGACCAGGGTTGTTCATTCACTTCTTCCCCAAGCTGACTTATTTGCACTCCGCGATAGAGTTTATCATCTTTTAATTCCCAGATGGCCATAAAATGCGCCAGTGGCATTTCCTCTTCAGGATTTTCTATTGTTCTGACGTGGTAGGTAAAGTGAATAGCAATTTTCCCGTTTTCAGAAAGAATGTTTTCCACTTCCGCTCTTAAAGATTCATACGATTCAGCTAGCTGTAGACTTATCCCTGCTATTTCATCTAGATTAAGTTTTTTGAGTCCGGTGGTACCATACCACGCGAGCTCCACCTGTGGATGAAGGAATTCTCTCAGGACTTGTTCATCCCGGTAAAAATCGGAAGTGTAAAAATTCTCAACAATTTTTTTTCCGCTTAAACCCATAATCAGTTTATTTTAATTTTTGGAGTAATTTAGGCAATTG
>NZ_JBEPWD010000080.1:5794-9021 GCF_041642575.1 Salegentibacter sp.
TTTCAAAGGGTTTGAAATACCGGGTTAATTTATTGAAATCACGAAAAGGATCGTCGGAAATAAGCAAAGCCTTTCCTTCCGGCGCATCTACCTTTTTATTAATCAATACTACCGTTGCAGCAGAATTAAGTGCTTTATCGTAATATTTTGGATGGTCTACAAATACGATATCCCCCGGAGTAACCACGTGGATCTCGTTCATTCCGTTTACCGGAAAGTCTTCAGCACCCACAAATTCACAATTCAGGATAGTGGCAATTTGCTGTAAACTGTGTGTTTGAGAGAATTTCATCTGTTATACTTTAAAGAAAAAAACCAGGCTTAATGTCCTGGTTTTTGTTTTTGTAAATATAGTCTTATTCTTTTATCCTTTCCTTGTAGGTTCCTTTTTCAGTTTCGATCTTGATCTTATCTCCTTCATTGATAAATAACGGAACATTAACCTCTGCACCGGTTTCAACAGTTGCCGGTTTAGTGGCGTTGGTAGCTGTATTTCCTTTCACTCCCGGTTCAGTATGAGTTACTTCCAAAACCACACTGGCTGGCATCTCTACTGAAAGTGGCATATTATCTTCAGTGTTGATAATAACTGTAACCACTTCCCCTTCCTTTAAAAGCTTAGGCTGATCCAGTGCCGATTCAGGAAGACGGATTTGAGTGTAGTCTTCCACATTCATAAAATGATAGAATTCCCCGTCGTTATACAAAAATTGAAATTTATGAGTTTCAACTCTCACATCTTCAATTTTATGTCCCGCAGAAAAGGTGTTATCTATAACTTTTCCTGTAGTAACGCTTTTTAATTTAGTACGAACAAAGGCCGGGCCTTTTCCTGGTTTTACATGTAGGAATTCAACAATTTTAAATATATCGTGATTGTATCTTATACACAATCCATTTCTAATGTCGCTGGTACTTGCCATAATTCTGATTTTTTAGTTTGAACCGGCGTATCCTTTCATGATACCCCTTTGTGAGTTTTTAATGAATTCCAGGATCTCATCCCGTTCTGCAGTTGCCTGCATTTCACCTTCAATAATTGCCACGGCCTGGGAATTATTGTAGTTTTTCTGATAAAGAATCCGGTAAATATCCTGAATTTCTCTGATCTTTTCTGTGCTGAAACCTCTTCTTCTAAGACCTATGGAATTGATTCCCACATAGGATAATGGTTCCCTTCCTGCCTTTACAAAAGGCGGAACATCTTTTCTAACCAGGGAACCTCCGGTAACAAAGGCATGATTTCCAATGCTGCAAAATTGCTGAATTGCTGCCATTCCGGCAAGAATTACGTAATCTCCAACATTAATATGACCGGCAAGGGTACTATTATTAGAAAAAATACAGTTATCGCCTACAATACAGTCGTGAGCAATATGGCAATACGCCATAATCCAGCAATTGTTTCCAACTACCGTTTTCATACGATCTGTAGTACCACGGTTTATGGTCACACATTCTCTAATTGTGGTATTATCTCCAATTATGGTAAGGGTATCCTCGTCGTCAAATTTTTTATCCTGTGGAACTGCGGAAATAACGGCACCCGGAAAAATACTACAGTTTTTTCCAATTCGGGCACCTTCCATTATAGTTACGTTAGAACCAATCCAGGTACCTTCTCCTATCACTACATTATTATGAATGGTTGTGAAAGGTTCGATCACCACATTTTTGGCAATCTTTGCGCCCGGATGCACATATGCTAGAGGTTGGTTCATAATATTTATTTCGATTTTACAATTTGCGCCATAAGCACCGCTTCGGTAGCTAATTTACCATTTACATAGGCATAACCCTGCATTTGGCAAATTCCCCTGCGGATTGGCGCTAATAATTCAAGTTTAAAAATTAAAGTATCTCCTGGCACAACCTGTTGCTTGAACCTTACATTATCTATTTTCATAAAATAGGTAAGATAATTTTCAGGATCCGGGACTGATTTCAAGGCAAGAATACCCCCGGTTTGAGCCATAGCCTCTACCTGAAGTACACCCGGCATAACAGGTTTCCCCGGGAAATGACCAACGAAGAAAGGTTCATTCATTGTGACATTTTTCATCCCGATCACACAAGTTTCCGTGCAGGAATAAATTTTATCTACCAAAAGGAACGGCGGTCTGTGAGGCAGAATATTCATTATATCATTAACGTCCATCAAAGGCGGAGTATCAAGATTGATCTTGGGAACATTATTCCTTTTGGCCGCTTTAATGATCTTAGCCATTTTTTTAGCAAACTGGGTATTTACATAATGCCCCGGTTTATTGGCGATAACTTTACCTTTTATTCTGGTGCCAATAAGTGCAAGATCTCCTAAAACATCAAGCAATTTATGTCTTGCCGCTTCATTTGGGTAATGTAACGTAAGATTATCAAGAATTCCGTTAGGCTTTACCGAAATTTCCTTTCGGTTAAAGGCCACACGAAGTTTCTTCATCGTCTCCTCACCAATTTCTTTATCAACATATACAATGGCATTATTGAGGTCTCCTCCTTTAATCAGTCCGTGATCAAGAAGGGCTTCCAGTTCATGCAGGAAACTAAAAGTTCTGGCATCAGCAATTTCTTCTTTAAACTCTGAAAGATGATTAATGCAAGCGTTTTGCGTACCTAGAACTTTGGTGCCAAAATCTACCATAGCTGTTACCTGGTATTCTTCCGCAGGCATCACAATGATCTCACTTCCCGACTCCTCATCGTGATAGCAAATCACTTCATCTACTTCAAATTCCTCCCGGTATGCATTTAATTCTTTTATACCGGCTTTCTCAAGAGCCTCTACAAAAAATTTGGCCGACCCATCCATAATTGGAGGTTCAGAGGCATTAAGCTCCATTATAAGGTTGTCTATCTCAAGGCCAACACAGGCTGCAAGTACATGCTCTGAGGTTTGGATAGCTACACCATTCTTTTCAAGGTTTGTACCGCGCTTGGTATTTACAACATAGCTGACATCGGCTTCCACTTCCGGTGCTCCATCCAGATCTATTCTTTTGAATACATATCCGGTATTTTCAGAAGCAGGTTTAAAAGTGATGGTTACCGCCTGGCCAGTATGAAGCCCAACCCCCTCAAGGGATACTTCTTCCTTTATAGTTGTTTGCTTGGAAACTTTTTCAGCCATTCTTTTCGATTTTTTTCTTCAGTTGCTCAAAAGCGTCAACTGTTTTGGGCAAATTTTTAAAATGTATATATGATTTACTGTAATCTTTGTAACCAATAGC
>NZ_JBEPWD010000081.1:0-8995 GCF_041642575.1 Salegentibacter sp.
AATAGGTGCGGGTTTTAAAGGATCTAATCGAATTTAAATCTGGCTTATTGCACATTTAAAAAGACGGTCACGAAGATGACTACAAAAACTACTATGCCTATGGCGGTGAGTTCTTTGTAGTACCTCTTGATCCAGTTAAGAAATGTAAAGTTCTGATCCATATCTTCTGTTTTTATAGTAGATAGGTTCACGGAATTAGGACAGGGAATAAATTAAAGAAAAAGTGCCTTGTAAGAAATGGGGGAAAACCCTTATTTTTGATTAAGTAATTTCTTAAAATTCAAATTTTTAAAAGACCAGGTTTCTAAAAAAAACCTAAACCTTCTGAGTTGGCTCAACCGGTTTCTCCTGATAATTTAATGCAGCATTTTTCTGTCTTTCCCATTTTTCATCAGGAATAAGGTGAGCCCAAGACCGGTGACTAAAGCAGCCGCACCTACCTTCATGAGAAAATTGCTTTTGTTGTACTTTAATTCTGCATTCCAGCCTTTTTCAGCAAACAGATTCGGGACGTGACCTTTTTTTAGATCATCGATAATCCCTTCAATTTCATTGATCCTGTCGGCCATTATAAGGGGCATCCAACGCCCTAAGCTGGATTCACTTTTCTTAAAGGCATGTCGCCTGATCCTCCCACTCAATCCCGAGGGGGGAACTGAAGTTCCAAAGACGGCTGTGAGATTAGGGCGTTCTACCGACCGGAGCACCTCAATTAATTCCGGTTGCTGCTGGGGGCGTTCCCAGGTATAGCCTTCGTGTTCCTCATCAGTTCGCTTTTTCATGGGATAGGTAGGGTCGTTCTTGGGATCGGCATCTATTCCCCATCCTTTTATATGACTGTGATCACCGCCTTTTTTATTGGTGAATTCTTCAGGTTTTGTTTCCTCTGTTTTCATGATTTTAATTTTCTGGTTAATAGATTTTTAGGAGCTCACTGTTGGCGGGATTAATACCGGTTTAATACAATTGTCGAGTTTTGCGGAGAAGATATGATAGCCTTCAGCCACTTCTTCCAGCGGAATACGATGAGTGATTATTTCCTTAGGATTCAATACGCCCGATTTAACATGGTCGATCAACCTGGGCATTAGTCTTTTTACCGAAGTCTGGCTGGCCCTGATAGTGATTCCTTTGTTCACTACATTCCCTATGGGAACAAGCGCATCGGTGGGACCATACACTCCTACCACAGAAACTATCCCTCCTTTTTTTACGGAGTTTATCGCCCAGTGCAGGGCGGTGGTTGAACCTCCCTGCAGCAGCATTTTTCTTCCCAGCAGGCTGTTCATTTTGTCTCCGGAAGCTTCGGCTCCTACAGCGTCTATACAAACATCCGCGCCCAGGGAATCTGTGATTTTTTTAATAAATACCACCGGATCTTCCAGTTCTTTGAAATTATATGCTTCACACTGTGCATAGTCGCGAGCAAATTCCAATCGGTAATCGAGCTTATCAATAAGAATTACCCGCCCTGCTCCAAAAAGCCAGGAGCATTTTGCGGCCATAATTCCTATAGGCCCGGCTCCAAAGATCACCACGGTATCTCCTTCCTGGATGCCACCCATTTCCGCAGCCTGATAGCCGGTTGGAACAACATCGGTTAAGAGTACGGCATCATCTGGATCCATCCAATCAGGTATCAGGGTTGGGCCTACATCGGCGTAGGGCACCCTCACATATTCTGCCTGGCCTCCGTTGTATCCCCCGGCAGTGTGGGAATAACCGAATATCCCACCTGCGGCGGTAGACTGGGGATTTGCCTCATGGCACTGGCCGTAAAGTTCTTGTTTGCAAAAGGCGCATTTTCCGCAGGCAATATTAAAAGGAACCATTACCCGGTCTCCCACTTTTAATTTCTCTACCGCAGATCCTGTTTCTACTACTTCTCCAATAAATTCATGGCCAAATGTGGAGCCTACCCGGGTATCGGGAACGAGGCCGTGATACAGGTGCAAATCCGATCCGCAGATGCAGGATCGTATCACTTTTACAATTGCATCTTCAGGATGCTCTATTTCGGGGGTGGGACTGTTTTTGTCTGCACGGATCCTGAAAGGTCCGCGGAAATTCATTGCTAGCATAATTTCTTTTTTGGTGGTTTTTCTACTTCATTTTATCCAGGCTTTTCTAATCCACTGGAAATGATTCCATTATTAAATTACTAAAAGATATAACCGGCTAAAAGCTATTTAACTTGAGTTTAATGCGGAAGGCTGAAAAGTCATTATTTTTTGTGAAAGTTTTATTAGGAGAAAGCTTATTTCAGAAATTTCCAAGGCAGTCTGATCCCGGGTTATTAGATTTTTCTGAATTGATATCTTGAAAAAATCCTGTATTTTAAGCTTAAAGAATCTAGCTATGGAAAAACAAGCCCTGGAATTCGCCCGGAAAGCGCATGGAGACCAACAGCGAAAATATTCCGAAGAAGCATACATAGAACACCCCATTCGCGTGGCGGAACTGGTGAGAAGTGTCACCCATACTCCTGAAATGATTTGCGCCGCCTACCTTCACGACGTGGTAGAGGATACCCCGGTTTCCCTACAGGATATTGAGCGGAAATTCGGTGGAAAGATAGCGGCTCTGGTGGAAGAGCTTACCGATGAATTCGAGAAGAAGAATTATCCTCATCTTAACCGCCAGCAACGCAAGCAGAAGGAAGTCGAGCGGCAGGCAAAAATGAGTACGGAGGCTAAAACTATCAAACTCGCCGATGTGATAGACAATACCCGCGATATCCTTAAAAACGATCCCGGTTTTGCCCGAAAATACATCAGGGAGATGGAGGCTTTAACCGAAGCCTTGCAAGGTGGGGATTTTCAACTGCTCATGCGAGCCTGTTACGAGGTGCAACGCGGAATTATTCAGCTAAAGAAAAATTGAAAGATCATTTGCCCCCGCCATAATTTGTCGGTTTTAAGCCTTAAATTTAGGAGTGATTGTTAAAGTGATTTCTAAAAATTTAAATTCTAAAATATGAATATTCTATACCTGCACGGACTCGAAAGTAAGCTCAATGAAGCTAAACGGGTGCGGCTTCAGAAATACGGAAAGGTCTTCGCACCTAATATCGATTATCATAACATCCCCAATGCCATAGAATGGGTGCTGGGTAAATACGCCGACACCAAATTTGACGCGGTGGTAGGTAGTAGTATGGGAGGCTTTGCCGGCTATTATATTTCCGATAAGCTCGATGTGCCGGCTCTGTTGTTCAATCCTGCATTAAAAACCCGCTCCACATTTCAGCAGGTACCGGAAATAAACAGGAACTCTTCGGCATTTAAACAGCTGGTGATAGGGCAACGTGATCCCGTGGTTAAACCGGCCGATACCTTAAATTTTCTGGGAGAACATTTAAACGGGCAAACAGACCTTCATCTGCACCTGCGGCCCGAAATGGAACATCGGGTGCCATTGGATTGCTTTGAGCAGGAACTGAAGACATTCTTTAAAAGGATATAAATTACTGATTCATTTTCACATCATCAGCCGGGCTGTGCTTTTCATTCCTTACCAGTCTTTCCATATCCTCACGCATTTGGTCACTGGGTTCCTGGCCGTGTACTTTCAAAGCGTGGATTTCAGCGAGACGTAGAATTTCTTCTTTGTCATCTCCGTGGATCTCCAGCTTACATTCGAAGCCGGCATCGCGACAATGATATACTTTCATAACAAGTGTTTTTTTCGATAGCAGTTTAAAAGTAGCTAAAAAACACCTTGGCGGAATTTTATTTAATTCGCTTTTAAGGTTATTTAGGATTTTATATAGACTGGATCACTCCTCCAGTTCTATACTCCAGATTCCCCTGACTTCATTTTCTGAGTAACCAAGAGCCTTATCCTGAGGATAGAGTTCTTTTATTTTCTGTAACACCTCGGGCTTCATCTCCTCCGGTTTTCCGTGGCATTGCAAACACATCTTGTTGGTCACTATGGGATAGTAGAATTTGCTCTTCCCTTCCTTAGGGATCACCACCGGGGCAGGCTCAGTGCTTTCTTTTATGTTCTGTTTGAAATGTGTTATATAATATTTCTCCTCCTTATTGGCTGCATTATCAGGATTTCGGTTCTTGTCTGAAACCCTTTTAATTTCTACATTATATTCTTCCTCCATTTCCGCGGTGAGGGGCATAGCTTCCACATTACAGAAATCCAGCGCATAAATGGGGCCGCCTTCCTCCATGGCTTTCATTAAATTCTTCCCAAGTTGTTGCTGGGTGGCTTGTGCGATCTCCATACCTGTTTTAGCTAAGGTGTTTTCCTGGGCATTCTGTCCCATTCCCATTCCCCGACCATGCATTCCGCCGCCACCGTGGCCTCGCATCTCAGGTAATTCTGCGTCATATAGATATTCCGCGATCTGAGTTATCACCGAATCAGGAAACTCCTGGTAGGGCATAAGTCCGAAGTTTCTGATAGCTCCATACATCCGGGCCTTTTCCTCTGTGGGCTCCTTTACAAAATTCACAATATCAGCAACAAAATCCTCTTTGCTGATCCCTTCTTCTAAATAATGCATCTGCACCATACTCATCGGAGGTGCCAGGCGGGTACCGCTTTCAGGGGAGTGACAGGCATAACAGTATTTTTCCATCAGGGCTTTTCCGGAATGCTCCTGCGAGGCGCTTTCGGCAGCCAGGTCAGTTTCCTCGTAAGTGTCTTTTTTGTCCTTGCAGGAAGCGACTAAAATTATCAAACTGAGCAATAAAATTATTCTTTTCATCTTATGATTGATTTCTCATCTAAAGATACTAAAGAATTGATTTGGAAAGATTCTGAATTATGCCACGACAAAAAAAGGTGACCGGAACCCCGATCACCTTTTGTCTTAATTTATTTGTTGAAATTATTTCAGATCATACCTGTCAAGATCCATCACCTTGGTCCAGGCTTTCACGAAGTCCCGAACGAATTTCTCCTTCGCGTCTCCGCATGCATAGACTTCAGCCAGGGCTCTCAGCTCAGAGTTTGATCCGAAGATAAGGTCAACCCTTGTTCCGGTCCATTTTTGCTCTCCACTGGACCTGTCGCTGCCTTCAAATAAATCCTGCTTATCTGAAGTCGCTTTCCAGGTGGTTCGCATATCCAGTACATTCACGAAATAATCGTTGGTGAGCTGGCCGGGACGTTGGGTAAATACCCCGTGCTTAGATCCGTCGAAGTTGGTATCCAATACCCGCATTCCGCCTAATAGTACGGTCATTTCCGGCGGAGTAAGCGTGAGCAGCTGGGCTTTGTCTACCAGCATCTCTTCTGCGGAAGTGGATATGTGTTCGCTTTGTTTTGTATAATTTCTGAAACCATCTGCTCTCGGCTCCAGTGGTTCAAAAGCTTCAGGGTCGGTTTGCTCGGCAGTGGCATCCCCACGCCCTGCACTGAAAGGCACATTTATATCATGTCCTGCATCTTTTGCCGCCTTTTCGATTGCTGCATTTCCACCTAACACGATAAGGTCGGCTAAAGAAACTTTTTTGTTGCCGGACTGGTTATCATCGAAATCTCTCTTGATTTCCTCAAATTTCCTGATCACCTTTTGAAGCTGGGGCGGATTATTCACTTCCCAGTGTCTCTGTGGCTCCAGGCGGATTCTTGCACCATTGGCGCCCCCTCGTTTATCTGAGCCCCGGAAAGTTGAGGCCGAAGCCCATGCGGTGGTCACCAGCTCTGAAACCGAAAGTCCTGAATCCAGGATCCTTTGCTTCAGATCGGCAAGGTCATTATCGTTCACCAGTTCATGATCTGCTTTTGGGATCGGGTCCTGCCAGATAAGTTCTTCTGAAGGCACTTCAGGGCCAAGGTAACGGGAAATTGGTCCCATGTCCCTGTGGGTTAGTTTATACCAGGCTTTGGAAAAAGCTTCGGCAAACTCCTGCGGGTTTTCGTGGAAGTGTTTTGAGATCTTCCTGTACTCCGGATCTTCTCTTAAGGAAACATCGGTGGTGAGCATAAAGGGCGCATGTTTTACTGACGGATCGTGGGCATCAGGAACAGTTCCTTCTCCCGCATTGTTCTTTGGTTTCCATTGCCAGGCTCCTCCCGGACCTCGGTGACACTCCCATTCAAAACCGAACAGGTTATCGAAGAAAAGATTGGTCCATTGTGTGGGTTTCTGAGTCCAGGCGCCTTCAATTCCACTTGTGATGGTATATTTTCCATTTCCGGTACCGTAGCTGTTTTTCCAGCCAAGACTCATTTCGGTGATATCTGCTCCGGCAGGCTCCATGCCTACATATTTCTCGGCATCAGCCGCACCGTGAGTTTTTCCGAAGGTATGTCCCCCCGCGATCAGGGCTACGGTTTCGTAATCGTTCATCGCCATTCTTCCGAAAGTCTCCCTGATATCCTTCGCTGCGGCCACAGGATCGGGATTTCCGTTAGGGCCTTCCGGGTTAACGTAAATAAGTCCCATGTGGGAAGCTCCCAGGGGATCTTCTAAATTTTCTTTCTGGTATCGTTCCTTGTTGCCAAGCCATTCTCCTTCCGAGCCCCAGTAGATATCATCTTCGGGTTCCCAAATGTCTTCCCGGCCTCCGGCAAAACCAAAGGTCTCCAATCCCATGGATTCCAGGGCAACGTTCCCTGCAAGGATCATCAGATCGGCCCAGGAGATCTTCTTGCCGTATTTTTGTTTTACCGGCCATAACAGTAATCTGGCCTTATCCAGGTTAGCATTATCGGGCCAGGAGTTGAGCGGTGCGAATCGCTGGGAACCGGAGCTCGCACCTCCGCGTCCGTCTCCAATTCGGTAAGTTCCTGCACTGTGCCAGGCCATCCTGATAAAGAAAGGTCCATAGTGCCCGTAATCGGCAGGCCACCAGTCCTGACTGTCGGTCATAAGCTCCTTCAGATCCTGCTTCACTGCGGCCAGATCCAGGCTTTTAAATTCTTCGGCATAATTGAAATCTTCCCCCATAGGGTTCGATAGGTTGGAGTGTTGCCTTAGGATATGCAGGTTCAGCATATCAGGCCACCAGTCGCGATTGCTCGTTCCGGTACCGGCGGTTTTTTCGACCGCCCCACCCATAAAAGGGCAGCGACTCGATTCATTAACTTCCCATACTTTGTGGTTATCAGGGTTGTTTGAATGATTGTTTCTATCCATAATTTCAAAGGTTTTAGTGGTTTAGAACTTAAAAATACTATAATTTTTTCTTATTGCTTTTAAATTCACATATTAAATACCTATGATGTTTAGATAAAAACTATGGTGCTCCTAAATCACCTTAATCCTGCTTTTATTTCGACGGATTTGACCGCTTATTCAAAATTGAACAACACCGGAAACAGGAAGGCTACCAGGAAGGTCCAGATGCTGTATATAGGGAGAAAGGCGGCAATGCTTAGGCCCACCGACCGGGTGTCGCCCTTCTTTCTTACCGACTGGAAAAGGCGGTACACCACAATGAGCAGATTGCTGAGGATAAGGATATTTCCACCCAATACGGCGATCCGGTTAGGGGTGAAGCCCCATTCTGAGATTCGGAAAAGGATAGCCGATAATGCTATTCCGTTAATGATCACCGTTACCAGGGATAGGCCCAGCAACATCATAATATTTAACCTGGTCCTGGAGTTGCCCGTGGTTTCAACTACCGAAAAGAGGATAAGCGCCATTACTCCCAGCAGCAGTAAATTAAATATCAGGAGAAACTCCCTGTCGTTATAGGGATCTTTGCCGGTGATCATCACTGCCAGCAGATAGATCACCAGGGTCACTAAAACCACAGGTGTAAATACTTTAGCTATCACGGGAGAGACCTTGCCCACCAGTTGCGGATTGCTTTGTACGAGATAAGTGCCCAGGATAGGAACAGCAGCCAGTCCCCAGACTACTACGTATTCTGAAAAGACCTTTTCAATACTGATGTCTATCAGTTCAAAGAGTCCGAAACTCACCGCGGAAAGAAGTCCGCCAGCCAGCAAAATAATTGCCGACATCACCACCAGGTCGCCGTTGTACCGTAAGAAATCAAGTCGTCTCAGGAGATTTTTCGGCTCGTTTCCGGTGAAACTTAATCCTAACACCATCCATAGAAATAATGGTAGGTGAATACAGGCCAGCAGGAGGGTATCGCTACCTGTATCCGGGGGTAGGGAATTGATATAGAAGGCTGAGATAATGGTAGCTGCTGAAAGGATCAGGATCAATTTATTCCCAGCTTTTCGTTTCCAGGCGAACCAGGCCATCAAAAACGGAAATACAATAAAGCTGATATTCCGCGGATAAAAGAACTCTTCCTCTATTCCGAAGATAGCAGGGATCTTGGCGATTAATCCTGCTAGCAGGGCAGCGATCACCACAAAGGCAAGATCCTTTCCGGAGACCCGTAAGTTCTCATCGGCTTCGTAGTTTAGTCGTTCATGCCAGAAACCGGCCACCGACTGCCCGCTTATTTCAGGGTAAACTCCATTAAATTCCTGCCTGAAGTTTGTTTTGTCACTTCGGTAAAGCCGCTCCAGTTCCCCGGGCTTGTCCAGATTTGTAAGTATTTTGTCGCGCATATACTTTGGTTTTAGCTTAGCATAGAATGCTCTTAATTGATTTCTGTTTTGTTTTAAGTTTGAATTCACTTTGAAATTCAAAGTAGATGGATAAAAAAATTAGGGTTTTTGGGTTTTTATTAGTTTTTCAAGCGTATTCAGATGTTCCTCGAAGGCCGTTTTTCCGGCTTTTGTGATCATGTATCTGGTATTGGGTTTACGGTCTATAAAGCTTTTTTTTACCCCTATGAATTTCTCCTTTTCCAAAGCTTTCAGGTGGCTGGCCAGGTTCCCGTCTGTCACTTTCAGATATTCTTTCAGGGCGGTGAAATCCAGGCTTTCATTTACCGCCAAAGCAGCCATGATTCCTAATCTCACCCTGCTCTCAAAAGCTTTATGTAAACCTTCTATCAACGCTTTCACTTTTCGTATTTCAGGTGCATAAATATTCCATAGACAATATGCATTAGACCAAAGCCCACGGCCCATAAGATGAGTCCGTAGCCCACAA
>NZ_JBEPWD010000082.1:0-8959 GCF_041642575.1 Salegentibacter sp.
AAAGACTAACATCTTTCGACTAAAGACTAAAGACTTTCGACTGCCTCAACACTCCAGGCTTCCGGTTTTTCGTTGAACATCACTTTGGTTTCAGCCCAGATGCCTTTAAAAAGCTCTGAATTCCGGTAATTTTCCAGGGCGGCCTCATCGGTCCAATGACTATACGTGAAAAAGCGGTTTGTATTGTCTTTATCCCGCAATAATTCCAGGTGTCGGCAACCTTCAAAACTTCGGATTTTATTTTTATTGGCTTCAAAGTTAGCCAGAAACGCCTCAATTTTTTCGGGATCAAATCCCATTTTCACAATCCTTATCAGCATATATTATTCAAAATTTATAGTTACCGTATCTCTTATCTCCAGCCCAAAAAGCGTGGAAGCACTTCCCACGGTTGAAGGATTGCTCTTGTAAATAGCCAGCTCGATATATCCCGCCGAATTGAAAAGGGCCAGCTTTTTCCCGTCTTCGCTTCCGCGCTTCTCTTTTTCCTGTTCAAAATTGATCCAGCCGCTATAGGCTTCGTGGATAGTTTCAAAGCCCACCATCCTGGCGCTTAGCTTATACTTTCTACCTTTCCCTACATTTTCAAATAGTTTTCTGGAAATATTGGTCACCACATTTCCGTAATTATCGATGTAAATAACGTGCCCCATTATCTGGTTGCTGTCGTTGTTAACAATAGGTTCGAATTGCTTGTTGTGTTTTATTTCGCCTATGCTTTTCCCAATCACCTCCAGCGTTCCGCCACGTGCCAGATGACTAGCGACCTTCACAAAGACATCGAGAACCGGGAAATTGGTTTGCAGCTTATCATGAATATTGATTTCCACGATCTTCGCCGGTTTTATTTCGGCAGCCAGCAGGGATAGAATTCCGTTGTTGGCGCAAATAAAATAATGATCGTCGAGCAAAACCGCCAGGTGTTTGTTTTCCGGCGTAAATTCTGAATCTATCCCGATAATATGGATGCTCCCTTTGGGGAAACTATTGTAGGCATTTTTAATGATATAGGCAGCCTCGCTTATGTGGAAAGGAGAAATCGAATGTGAAATATCAACAATCTTTACCTGTTGTTCCAGCTCGGTGTAAATTGCCCCTTTCACCGCTCCCGCAAAGTAATCTTTCTCTCCAAAATCGGTTGTTAAGGTAATTATGGCCATAGGTTATTGTTAATATTTTTTTGAGTTCTAAGCGCTTATTTTGTGTAAGTTTGTATAAGGCGAAGATAAAATTTATTTTGTCTAATCCCCTTTTAAAATCCCGTTAAAAACACGGTATTTGTCAAGAATTTATTCTGTGTTTTTAAGGAGTAATTTTATAACTGATCATTTAAAATGTAGCTGTAACCAAACAACTAAAACTCTTAGCATTTGAACGAAATTGTAATAGAACTTTCCGAAATTAATCCAAGGGAATTCTTTGGAAACCACAACGAGAATATTGAACTTTTAAAAAAGTATTTCCCCAAACTTAAGATCGTGGCCCGGGGTAGCAGAATAAAAGTTTTTGGAGATGAAGAAATGCTCGAGGAATTCGATGAACGATTTTCAATGCTGATGGATCATTTTGCACGCTACAATAAATTGGATGAAAATGTAATTGAAAGAGTACTCACCAGCGAAAGCAAAGATGATTATCAAACTTCAACTGAAAGTGGAGAGGTACTGGTGCACGGAGTTAGTGGCCGGATGATCAAAGCCCAGACCGCTAACCAGCGAAAACTGGTTGAACTCACCAAAAAGAATGATATGGTTTTTGCCATAGGACCTGCGGGAACGGGAAAAACCTATACCGGGGTGGCCCTGGCTGTAAAAGCACTCAAGGAAAAACAGGTACGCCGGATCATTCTTACCAGGCCGGCCGTAGAAGCGGGCGAAAACCTGGGATTTCTTCCGGGCGATCTTAAGGAAAAACTGGATCCATACATGCAGCCCCTTTATGATGCGCTGCGGGATATGATTCCGCACGAAAAACTGGAAACCTTTATTGAAAAGGGAATCATCCAGATAGCACCCCTTGCATTTATGCGCGGACGTACCCTGGACCATGCCTTCGTGATCCTGGATGAAGCCCAGAATACCACCCACGCCCAAATGAAAATGTTCCTGACCCGTATGGGGAAGGACGCCAAATTTATGATCACCGGTGACCCAGGCCAGATCGACCTGCCTCGCAGAGTGATCTCCGGACTAAAAGAAGCTTTATTGATTCTTAAAGATGTAAAGGGTGTGGGAATAATCTACCTTGATGATAAAGATGTTATAAGACATAAACTGGTTAAAAAGGTCATCGCCGCATATAAAGAAATAGAACACACTGAATAATTATTAATACATTTTTGTCTGAAACAATTTCTTACGTCACCCTGAACTTGATTCAGGGTCTCACAAAAGCCTTTTATTTAGAAGCATCAGATTCTGAATTAAGGCCGAATGCCTTGGGATCAGAATGACCTCTTTAACTATTTTTGGACAACTTTAATTTTTAATCTGAATTAATGAAGAACACCATAATAAAAACAAACTTTAATTTTCCCGGGCAGGAAACTGTTTACAAAGGGAAGGTAAGAGACGTTTACAGCCTGAAGAATAATAAATTGATTATCGTGGCCACCGACAGACTTTCGGCTTTTGATGTGGTTATGCCAAAGGGTATTCCCTACAAGGGTCAGATCCTGAACCAGATCGCTACAAAAATGATGAAAGCTACCGAAGATCTTGTGCCTAACTGGCTGGAAGCAACGCCTGATCCTAATGTGGCAATTGGAGAAAAGTGCGAGCCCTTTATGGTGGAAATGGTAATTCGTGGATACATGGCCGGTCACGCTGCCCGGGAATATAAGTTGGGTAAACGCCAGCTTTGCGGGGTTTCCCTTCCTGAAGGCATGAAAGAAAACGATAGATTTCCGGAACCAATCATTACGCCTGCGACCAAAGCCGAACAGGGAGACCACGATGAGGATATTTCAAAAGAAGAGATCCTAAATCGCGGAATTGTTTCTGCCAAAGACTATGTAGTACTGGAGGACTATACCCGCAAATTATTTCAGCGGGGAACCGAGATCGCCGCAGAAAGAGGACTCATCCTTGTTGATACCAAATATGAATTCGGAAAGACTTCAGAAGGAAAGATCGTGCTTATCGATGAGATCCATACCCCTGATTCTTCCCGCTATTTTTATGCGGATACCTACGAGGAACTTCAGGAAAAAGGAGAGCCTCAGAAACAGCTTTCCAAAGAATTTGTCAGACAATGGCTTATTGAACATGGTTTTCAGGGAAAAGAAGGACAGCAACTGCCCGAAATGAGCGACGATTATATCACCACGGTTTCTGAAAGGTATATTGAACTCTACGAAAATATCACCGGAGAGAAATTCGTGAAAAGCGATATCAGCGATATCGAAGCCAGAATTGAGAAAAACGTTCTGGAATATTTAAAATAAACTTCTGCACATTCCAAGAGGTCTGAAAGATCAGCTGCATTACGCGTGAAGGTCTTTCAGGCCTTTTTTTTCAATATTTCCTCTTTTTTATCTTCTCTATTTAAAAATCCTTAATTCTGATAAATACCCGTTTTAAGCAAGAGTTTAATTAGGGGAATTCCGAAGTAATTTTATAAATTGCCGTGAACATCTTTAATTTACTTGAAAAACACACTGTAGCACAATAATATTTTAATTTAAACTATGAGTAATTATCATATTAAGAATTTAGAAGAATACTTCCAGGTTTACCGGAAATCGGTGCGGGAGCCTGAAAATTTCTGGGAAGAAGTCGCTGAAGAACATTTCACCTGGCGTAAGCGATGGGATAATGTGCTGAGCTGGGATTTCTCGAAACCGGAGGTCAAATGGTTTGAGAACGCCAAACTGAATATTACCGAAAACTGTATAGATCGTCATCTGTTTTCCAATGGCGATAGAACGGCGATTTTGTGGGAACCAAACGACCCTGCGGAAGAAGCTTTGCATATAAGCTACAGGGAATTACATGAAAGGGTTAATCAGATGGCCAATGTTCTCAAAGATCATGGCATCCAGAAAGGGGACAGGGTTTGTATCTACCTGCCAATGATCCCTGAGCTGGCAGTAGCAATGTTGGCCTGTGCGAGGATTGGAGCTATTCATTCGGTGGTTTTCGCCGGTTTTTCCTCGCGGGCTCTGGCAACCCGTACTAACGATTCCGATTGTAAAATAATGATCACTGCTGATGGTTCTTACCGTGGTAGTAAAACTATAGACCTTAAAGGTATCGCTGATGAAGCTCTTAAAGATTGTCCCGGCGTTAAAGATGTGCTTGTAGTAAAACGAATTAACAGCGATATCCATATGGAAGAGGGACGGGATAATTGGCTCCAGCCTTTACTCGATAAAGCTTCCGATAAATGTGCGTCCGAAATTATGGATGCTGAAGATCCGCTATTTATTCTTTATACTTCCGGTTCTACCGGAAAACCCAAGGGGATGATGCATACCACTGGTGGCTACATGGTGTATACCGCTTATACCTTCAAAAATATTTTTCAGTATAAACAGGATGATGTTTACTGGTGTACAGCCGATATTGGCTGGATAACAGGGCATTCGTATATTATCTACGGTCCGCTTGCAAATGGTGCGACCACCGTGATGTTTGAAGGGACCCCGTCTTATCCCGATGCGGGTCGTTTCTGGCAGATCGTGGAAAAACATAAGGTGAATCAGTTCTACACTGCCCCAACTGCTATCAGGTCGCTGGCAAAAACCAGCTCTGAATTTGTGGAGAGATACGACCTTTCCTCTCTTAAAGTGCTGGGATCGGTTGGTGAGCCTATCAATGAGGAAGCCTGGCACTGGTATAATGACCATATTGGGAAGAAGAGAAGTCCTATTGTAGATACGTGGTGGCAAACAGAAACCGGAGGAATAATGATTTCTCCTATTCCTTATGTCACCCCTTCTAAGCCCACTTATGCTACTCTGCCTTTCCCTGGTGTTCAGCCCGCACTTATGGATGAGAATGGCGAAGAATTAAAGGGGAATCAGGTTGAGGGAAAATTATGTATTAAATTTCCATGGCCCGGAATGGCCAGGACCATCTGGGGGAATCATGACCGATATCGTGACACTTATTTTTCGGCTTTTGAAAACATGTATTTCACCGGAGACGGTGCTTTACGCGATGAGGTAGGATATTACAGGATTACAGGTAGGGTGGATGATGTGATAATCGTTTCCGGCCATAATCTTGGAACCGCTCCTATTGAAGATGCCATCAATGAGCACCCGGCCATAGCCGAATCTGCGGTGGTTGGCTTCCCTCATGAGATAAAAGGAAATGCGCTTTACGCCTACGTTATTCTGAAGGAAGTTGGGGAAAGCCGTGACCGGGAGAATTTGAGAAAGGAGATCAATCAATCCATTTCTGAAAAAGTTGGACCAATTGCCAAACCTGAGATCATTCAGTTTGTTAGTGCCCTTCCTAAAACCCGAAGTGGTAAGATCATGCGAAGGATCCTTAGAAAGATCGCTTCCCGCCAAACCGAAAACCTGGGAGATACTTCTACCTTGCTCAATCCTGAGATCGTGGACGAGATCATAAGCGAAAGAGGCTAGAAATCTGTAAATTAAAGTAAAGGTTGCTCAACTTGCATTTATGCTTTTTGATCAACCTTTTTTATATCTCCAACAATTTTGTGAATTGATTCCTGGGCATATTAGAGGATTAAAAACACCATCATAAAAAAAAGTGGCTGTCCCTGGCCTAATTGCCTATACAATCTCTGCCATATTTTTTATATCTTAACGCCTTGTTAAAAGCCGGAACAATAATTGATTATTAAATCTGAAACCATAATATTTTCAAAAATGAAAAACTTTTTCCCATTAATTTTTATAGCATTTATTACCCTTAATGCAACTTCTCAGATAAATGAGCAGGATATGATGAATAACCGTATGGTAATTCCGGTTTATAAAAATACTCCTGAGGGATATACAGGCAGCCCGTTTGTGAACGAGGATTTTCAAAGGGGAATTATCCATGCTGAAGAAGGAAAATCTCAACCGGCATTTCTTCGTTACAATGCGGTAGAAGGTATTATGGAGATTAAATTGAACCAACAGGAGAAAAAAATTCATGTTTTGCCTCGTATCGAAAAGATCTCTTATACAATAGGTGGACATTCTTATTATATAGATTCTAAAAGAACCGAAGAAGGGGAACTCTTAAAAGGTTATTTTGTGAGTTACTATGAAGGAGAGAGTGTTAAACTTCTGGCCTGGCCAAGACCCGATATGACAGACGCCCAGGTGGCGAAAACTGGGTATGAAAAAGATAAACCCGCTCATCTTAGCGTTGATATGGAATACTATCTTGAAATCGGGGATAACCGTCTAAAGGAAGTTAGGCTGAGACCAAGAGATTTCCGAAAAGCCTTCGATAATAATGATGCCATGAAAGATTTCCTTTCTGATAATAAAGTTAAAAGCCTTGAAGATGCAATACAGGCTCTGAAGTTCTACGATAAACAGGCTTAATAATACTAAGGCCACAAATTAAAGCTGAATCCAACAGGGTTCAGCTTTTTTTATAAGATTATTTCGTAATCATTTATCAACTTCAACACCGCTTTCTCTGTTTCAGAGAGACTGGTGTAATTTCCTTCTACCTCTTTTTTAATCGAATTAAAATAAGGCACGATATCTCCACTTTCATAAGTGTTTACGATATGCGGGTGTACATAGTAACTTCGGCACACTGCCCGGGTATTTCCTAAACCTGAAGCTGCCGTATCGAAAGCCTGCAGCAGATTCTTTCTATTCTCCTTCTCTTCTGAATTATACCCGAGTTCATGTAGAGTTTCGAAGAATATCTTTGAAGCACTCCAGGTCCTGAAATCCTTAGCCGAAAACATATCTCCGCTTATCTCGTGGATATATTCGTTTATCATCCCGCTGTCTATGCTTTGCTTTTGTCCTTTTTCATCATAGAATTTGAATAATTCCCATCCCGGGATCTCTTCGCATTGGTTGATGAGTTTTATAAGCTTCTTATTCTTCAGGGTGACTGAATGTTCCTTGCCCTTTTTACCGGTGAATTCAAACTTTACCTTATTCTTATAAGTCTTTAAATGTCTGCTTCGGAAAGTAGACAAGCCATAGGTTTTGTTTTCCTTTGCGTAATACTGGTTGCCAATCCTGATGTGGGTTTCCTCCATCAGGCGGATGATCAGGGCCAGGACTTTTCTTTGGTTCATATCTGGGAGATCCAGATCACGATCTACCCGACGGCGTATCTTTGGTAAGACTTCCCCAAAGGCTGCCATCTTAAAAAATTTGGTTTCATTTCTGATCTTAGACCACAAGGGGTGATACATATACTGTTTGCGGTTTTTTTGATCCCGACCGATAACCTGAAGATGCCCGTTTTGATAATGAGAGATCCGTACCTCACTCCATGCAGGGGGAATTACCAGTTTTTTGATACGTTGAATGGTGCCGGCATCAGACAAACGTTCTCCTTTCTTATAATAGGTAAACCCACGGCCTTGTTTTTTTCGCTTAATAGAAAGTTCTTCTTCGGAAACATAGCGTAAATTGGCAAGGTTTACCGCTTCATAAGGATCTTGGAGAATAAGGTCTACCTCTTCAGGGGTAATGGTCATCGTAGCTTTTTTTATAAAAATAGGCCTAAAACTCCTTCAGCAGTTATAAAGCTTTGTGAAAGTTGAATTAAGGAAAATAAAAAGCCTTCCCCGGTATTTCGGAAAAGGCTTTATTTCTGAAGTAGAACTCAGTTCTATTTAAAATAGCTGAAATTCTCTCCTTCCTGGATCTTTAGCAAACTTTCATAGATGAGGTTTATCACGTTCTCCACATCATTTTTGTGCACCATCTCTACTGTGGTGTGCATGTATCGCAACGGAAGGGAAATAAGAGCCGAAGGTACTCCGCCATTGCTATAGGCAAAGGCATCGGTATCGGTTCCGGTAAACCTGGAGTTGGCTGCCCGCTGAAAAGGTATTTGTTTTTCCTCGGCGGTTTCAATAAGTAATTCCCTTAAATTATTCTGAACTGCAGGAGCATAAGCGATTACCGGTCCTGCCCCGATCTTTGCCAAACCATTGGTTTTCTTTTCGATCATTGGAGTAGTGGTGTCGTGCGTTACATCGGTCACTATGGCTACATTGGGTTTAATACGCTGGGTGATCATTTCTGCCCCGCGCAAACCTATCTCCTCCTGCACCGAATTGGTGACATACAATCCAAAAGGCAGTTTCTTCTTGTTCTCTTTTAATAAACGTGCCACCTGGGCAATCATAAAACCACCGATTCTGTTATCCAGCGCACGGCATACAAATTTATCTTCATTCAGAATAAAGAAATCATCGGGGTAGGTTATAACGCATCCCACGTGTACGCCAAGATTCTCAACTTCCTCTTTAGTGGAGCAGCCTACATCAATGCAGATATTGTTCATTTTAGGAGCCTCCTCTTTCTCTTTATCCCGGGTATGGATAGCCGGCCAGCCGAACACTCCTTTTACAATGCCGTTTTTGGTGTGAATGTTCACGCGTTTTGAAGCAGCGATCTGATGGTCGCTTCCACCGTTGCGTACAACATAGATAAGACCGTCGTCGGTGATGTAATTCACATACCAGGAAATTTCATCGGCATGTCCTTCGATAACTACTTTAAAAGGAGCATCGGGATTGATGACTCCAACCGCTGTCCCATAGATATCGGTTATAAACTCGTCTACATAAGGTTTCAGATATTCCATCCATAGCTTCTGGCCTTCAGCCTCGTAACCGGTTGGCGCGGCATTATTAAGGTATTTCTCCAGGAAATCCATGGATTTTTTATTCAGTATTTTTGCTTTGTCCATATTAATTGAAATTTGGACGAATTTAATAAGAATTAGGCGGATGACAACCCCAGATTCATTAATTTTGGAATGGTTTTGGCTTATTGATT
>NZ_JBEPWD010000083.1:0-8947 GCF_041642575.1 Salegentibacter sp.
GTAAGAGGAAAAAACCGCTCACCGGTCCTTATCACCGATACTATGGTGCAAACAATGAAACGCGGTGCTGTAATTATTGACGTTAGTATAGATATGGGTGGCTGTGTAGAAACCAGCGAGGTTACTTCTCACGACCAGCCGATCTTCACCAAACACGATATTATACATTACTGTGTTCCAAATATACCTTCCCGTTATGCGAGAACTTCTTCGCTTTCCATCAGCAATATCTTCACCCCTTACCTTTTACACATTGCAGAAGAAGGCGGTCTGGAAAACACGCTGAGATTTGACAAAGGTTTAAGAAATGGTTTGTACTTTTACCACGGAATTCTAACCAATAAATCTATAGCAGACTGGTTTGATCTTTCTTACAGAGACATCAATTTGCTTATCTTTTAGGCTGAATTTCTTAAAAAATTAAATCACCAAATCTTAATAATAAGATTTTCTATCAGATAATTTAAAATGAAATTAATTCACCGTATAGGTTACTTTTCTGTAGGACTATTTTTTGGTATAATCCTTCTGCTTTTTTTTCTCGGCGGAAAAAGGGCCTCCTGTGATTATACACCAACCGACAGGGTTTTAAAAAATATCCGCACAAAATCCCGGGCGTATTCTCCTGAAGTTTTACGTTATTTTGAAACCAACAATCTAGACACCGCGAGGGTTTCAGCGATACTGGAAACCGGGGATGTGGATTTTGACAGAAGTAACACCGAAGGCGATCCTTGTAATGTTTACCTGATTTACGATGAGATAAATTCTGAAACGCTGGAACTACAGATAGAAAACTGCGACAGCCTGGCCACTTTTAAAACAGCCAGATTGGTTCAGGATTAAAAATCAGGAAAGAGAAACTTACCGGTGATTAATTGCCGGCATTTTTCTCTTTTCAGAAATTTATATTATTCCAGGATCTGTGCAGTGTGTTCTTTGGTTTTCACCTTCTTGATCACATCCTCAATTTTTCCTTCTTCATTAATTATAAAAGTAGTGCGGTGAATGCCATCATATTCTTTTCCCATAAATTTCTTCGGTCCCCATACACCATAGGCATTAATCACTTCCTTGTCTTCATCGGCCAGTAAGGGAAATGGGAATTCATATTTATTTTTAAAGTTTGACTGGCGTTTTTTAGAATCGGCACTTACGCCAACCACAGCATAACCTTTTTCCTGAAACTGTTCCCAGTTGTCCCTAAGATTACATGCTTCAGCAGTACAACCTGGTGTACTAGCCTTGGGATAGAAAAAAAGCACTAGTTTTTTGCCTTTGAAGTCTGAAAGTTGAACAATGTTTCCATCCTGGTCTTCGGCTTTAAAATCCGGGGCCTTATCGCCCTCTTTCAATGTTGTCATAATTCTTACTTTTGTGTAAAATTAAGCAATATGAACAAAGCAGAAAAGGTACAGTTTGTTATAGATACCTTAAATAAAATATATCCCGAAGTTCCAATTCCCTTAGATCATAAAGATCCATACACGTTGCTCATTGCGGTTTTACTTTCAGCCCAAAGTACAGATGTAAAAGTAAATCAGATCACTCCTGAACTTTTCAAGATTGCCGATAACCCTCACGATATGATTAAACTTAGTGTAGAAGAAATTAGGGAGATCATTAAACCTGTGGGACTTTCCCCAATGAAATCTAAAGGGATTCACGGACTTTCTGAAATTTTAATTGCCAAACACAATGGCCAGGTTCCCGCCGATTTTGAAGCTCTGGAAGAATTGCCTGCTGTTGGGCATAAAACAGCCAGTGTAGTGATGGCTCAGGCATTTAATATTCCTGCATTTCCGGTAGATACTCATATTCAGAGGTTGATGTACCGCTGGAATTTAAGCAATGGGAAAAATGTGGTTCAAACCGAAAAAGATGCCAAGAGACTTTTCCCGAAAGATCTTTGGAATAAACTTCATCTTCAAATTATCTGGTATGGTCGGCAGTATTCCCCTGCCCGGGCCTGGGATCTAGATAAAGATATTATCACGAAAACCATAGGTAGAAAAAGTGTTATAAAGGACTATCTGAAAAAAAGGAAATAAAAAAGACCTGTAGGCTAACAAACAGGTCTTCTTTATAATCACTCCTTAAATAACAATAGTCTTTACTAGTTAAGAAAGGTTTCAAACTTCATACTCTGATATTTGGTAATATTCAAAGCTCTTGAATAATTTAAAAGGAAATTAACTGTCTCCTTTTTTGGATTTAATTCATTCAATTTTTCCTCCTTCGAGGCGTTTTTTGTGTAAAAGTTCCCCATTATTTACTTTTTTCAGTGGATATATTAGATAACGCAATGAATTTGGGGATAGTATAAATTAGTTTGTTAAAATTAGGTTGTGCTTATCTATTATTTTTCTGAGATTTATTAAGGCGTATCGCATCCTACCAAGGGCAGTATTTATGCTTACTCCGGTACGTTCAGATATCTCTTTGAAACTCATATCTTTATAAATTCGCATTGTTAAAACTTCCAGTTGATCTTCAGGTAATTCCTTAATTAGTTCCTGCACATCAAATTCGATCTGGTCTTTGATAAGTTGAGTTTCAGCATTAAGATCAGAATCGCTCAGGACAGAAAAAATATTAAAATCGCCATTGTTTTCAAATTTTGGCATACGTTTATTTTTTCTGAAATGATCTATCACCAGATTATGGGCAATACGCATTACCCAGGGTAGAAATTTACCTTCTTCATTATACTTCCCTCTTTTAAGGGTATTGATCACTTTAATAAAGGTATCCTGAAATACATCTTCAGCGACATCCTTATTAAATACTTTCGAATAAATAAAACTGTAAATTCTTTGTTGATGCCGGGAAATTAGTTGGGAAAGTGCATTTTCATTTCCGTCGAGATATTCACGCACGAGAATAGCATCGCTTACTTTAAGGTTCTCCATATTAGTTACTTTTGTTCAGGATGGTAGGGGCAACCTGAGATTTAGGTTATTTAGTTTTAAAAGTAACTTTATGCAATAGGCAAGTTTGTTTTTTGGGATTAAACCTTGAGGTCAAATATAGCAAGATAAATTTGACAATTGCAAATAAAAGCTTAATACTTTAACATTACTATAAGAAATACGGGGCTTTTTCCCCTGCCGCTTATTGAGTACATTTGCATTTCAAGACCATACAACTAGCATGAATATTGACGTAGAGAAGGTTGATCCCAAAGAAAACATCATCATTAAAGGTGCAAAACTGCACAATCTTAAAAATATAAATGTAGTAATACCCCGCAATAAACTTGTGGTCATAACAGGACTTTCAGGTTCGGGGAAATCCAGTCTCGCCTTCGATACTTTGTATGCCGAAGGCCAACGTCGGTATGTAGAGAGTTTATCTTCCTATGCCCGGCAATTCCTCGGTAGACTTAACAAACCTAAGGTTGATTACATCAAAGGAATAGCTCCGGCCATAGCAATTGAACAAAAGGTGAATTCCACCAACCCGCGATCTACGGTTGGAACATCGACTGAAATTTATGATTACCTGAAACTTCTTTTTGCACGAATCGGGAAGACCTACTCCCCTGTTTCTGGAAAGGAAGTGAAAAAAGATACGGTTACCGATGTGGTGAACTATGTAAAAACATTTGCAGAAGGTGAAAGATTACTCCTGCTCGCCCCTATTCATCTTGAAAACGGAAGATCTCTGGAAGAAAAGATAAAAGTCCTGGCTCAACAAGGCTATAGCAGGGTGAAAATAAAAGATGAAGTAAAACGCATCGACGAAGCCGATCTTACCCATGCTAAAGCTTCTGAAACTTCATTGGTGGTAGACCGTATTGTGACCAAAGACGAAGAGGATTTTTACAATCGGCTGGCAGATGCTACTGATGCCGCTTTTTTTGAAGGAAAGGGAGAATTATATATTCAGAAATTAAGCGATAATGAGTTAAGGCATTTCAGCAATAAATTTGAACTCGATGGAATGAGTTTTCCTGAGCCGAATGTTCATCTTTTCAGTTTCAATAATCCATATGGAGCATGTCCTAAATGTGAAGGATATGGTGATGTAATTGGTATAGACGAAGATCTTGTGATCCCCAACACCGGTCTTTCTATTTATGAAAACGCAATTTTTCCGTGGCGCGGAGACAGCATGAGCTGGTATCGCGATCAACTGGTTAATAATTCCCACAAATTCGATTTTCCAATACACAAGCCCTGGTTCGAACTTACAGATAAACAAAAAGAACTTGTCTGGAATGGAAACCAGTATTTTGAGGGTATCAATCAGTTTTTTGAATTTTTAGAGCGTAAGGCCTATAAAATTCAAAATAGAGTTATGTTAAGCCGATATCGCGGAAAAACCCGCTGTAGTGCTTGTAAAGGGAAGCGGTTGCGCCCCGAAGCTCAATACGTAAAGATTGATGGCTATAGTATCACCGATCTTGTAGAAAAGCCCTTACATAAGGTAAGAGCATTTTTCAATGAGCTGGAACTTAACCAATATGATATTCAAATTGCAAAAAGACTTTTAACTGAAATAAGAAACCGTTTGGATTTTCTATCCCAGGTTGGGCTAGATTATCTTACGCTCAACCGTAAATCCAATACGCTATCAGGAGGAGAGTCGCAACGTATCAACCTGGCGACTTCACTCGGGAGCAGTCTAGTAGGTTCTATGTATATTCTGGATGAACCTTCCATTGGCTTACATCCAAAAGATACAGAAAGACTTATTGATGTTTTAAAACATCTTCGGGATTTGGGCAATACGGTGATTGTTGTAGAGCATGATGAAGATATCATGAACGCCGCTGATGAAATCATTGATATTGGACCCGAAGCAGGGACCAATGGCGGAGAGGTTGTTGCGGTTGGCAAAATGAAAGATATTCTAAAATCTACTTCGCTTACAGCTCAATATCTTAATGGAACTGAAAAAATCGAGTTGCCCCAGGAGCGACGTAAAACAAAAAGAAATATAAAGGTCACAGGGGCCAGGGAGAACAATCTTAAAAATATAGATGTTACTTTCCCCCTAGGTGTTTTTACTGCGATAACAGGAGTTTCAGGAAGCGGAAAAAGTACGCTTGTCAAAAGGATTCTTTACCCTGCAGCCCAGAAGGAAATTGGAGGTTATGGCGAAAAAGCAGGCCAGTTCACAGGTATTGAAGGTAATTTTGATAACCTCGGAAGTATAGAATTCGTAGATCAGAATCCTATTGGTAGAAGTTCCCGGTCTAATCCCGTGACTTATATCAAGGCTTATGACGATATTAGAAACCTTTTTGCAAGTCAGAAACTTTCCAAAATAAGGGATTTTACTCCTAAATTTTTCTCTTTTAATGTTGACGGAGGCCGGTGTGAGGTTTGTAAAGGAGAAGGAGAAGTGACTATTGAAATGCAATTTATGGCCGATGTGCATCTGGAATGTGAAGCCTGTAACGGCAAGCGTTTTAAGAAGGAAGTATTGGAGGTTACGTTTGCCGATAAGAATATCGATGATGTTTTATGTATGACCATTGATGACGCTACTGAATTCTTCCATGTCAATAAACAGGAGAAAATTGTAAAAAAATTACAGCCATTGAAAGATGTTGGCCTTGGGTACGTCCAGTTAGGGCAAAGCTCTTCAACGCTATCTGGTGGGGAAGCCCAGCGTATTAAACTGGCCTCGTTTCTGGTGAAAGGAAACACCAAAGAAAAAGCCCTCTTTATCTTTGATGAACCTACTACCGGTTTACATTTTCACGATATCAACAAGTTGCTGAAGTCCTTTAACGCCCTGATTAAAAAGGGGCACTCTGTTATCGTAATTGAACATAATATGGAGTTGGTTAAATGTGCCGATCATGTTATCGACCTTGGTCCTGAAGGAGGAGAAAATGGAGGGTATCTTGTAGCCTACGGAACCCCGGAGGAAGTTGCTAAAAATAAGAATTCATTCACCGCCAAATACCTTAAGGAGAAACTGTAATTCGTGCCGTACTTTTATAAAATACTGGATATCAATCTTATATATTTTGGGTGGCATCCAAAAAGTAGTATATCTAATGCTCCCGATACAGATTTCCTGACTTTGGCACGTAGTTTGTAACTTTTAAGATGTAACCCAATATTAAAGGGTTTCACAACTTAAAACTTTACAAATGAAAAATATTGCCCTCATCTTCAGTCTGCTTTTCTTCGGAATCTCAGCCTCCCCCTTGGAAGCTGCAGAGCTACGCAGAAATGCATATACAGATTCCTTCATCTTCATTGAAGACGGAGTGGAATTTGCTATCTATCCTAATGGAGAATTCGATTTCTATTTTAATCCTAACTTCAGAAGGGGAAATTCCGTAAACATTTCAACCCCGAATATGAATATCAGCTATAACTCGGGTTATAACTATGATCCTTATGTTCAGTATGATGATTATGGTGCGGTTATTCAGATAGAGAATGTTCCTGTTTATTATGATTATTATGGAAGAATTATACAGGCCGGAGATGTATTCATTGATTATAATCGTCAAGGCAGAGTGGCTCGGGTTGGAAATTTACAGGTAACATACAACAGGTATAACCAGTTTGCTCATTTTTCAGGATACATAAACCATTATAACAGGCATTATGTGTACAGACCATGGCACAGCTATTACTCACGTCCTCATAGTCATGTGAGTATTGTATTTAGCAGGCCTTACAGAGCCTACTATCAGCCTAACAGGTTAACTTATGTACAGCATAACACCTATTATACAAACAATTATAACACCTATGTAAATAGGAATTACTACCGCCCAGATCAGAAAGTAGTTTCCTATAATAAAGGTAGAAGAACCTCTGATAAAAGAGATCTGCAAAAAATAAACACTCGTAGATCAAGTCAGGTTGTTTCTGAAAATAATAACCGTAGGAGCGCTCAAAGCAATGCTAGAACTTCATCTTCAAGCAAAAAAAATGAGATAATTTCCAGGAGACAATCCAGCAGTAATTCAGCAGGAAAAGCTACCCGGGTAAATACCAACAGAAGTTCTGATGACAATGCTGTAAATACCCCTACAAGAACCCGCGCTAACACGCAAGCCAAAGGTAATAGAACACAGGCAGCAAAGTCTAAGGCTACCGCAAATAGAAATGAAAGAGTACAGCAGAACTCACAGAGAAAAGCCACTGCTCAAAGAAAAGCTACTCAGCAAAGAAAAAGTAATGTGACCAGGTCTACCCCGACTAATAGAAACACTAGTGCACGATCTTCTGGAAGATCCAATACAAGAGTTCAAAGCAGTGCCCCGGCCTCAAGAAAACCGGCAGCTGTTAAGTCTCAAAGAAATACCAGGTCTAGTGCCGTAAGAGGAAAATCTTCTACCCGAAAAAACACTTCGGCACGAAATATGAATGGTAGAGGATAAAAGTTCATAATTTAATTTTTTTGGTTGGTTAGTTGGAAACCCCTTCGGGCATCACAAATGTCCTGGGGGTTTCTCGTTTTATGAACCTTTTATTCCGAAGTACTTTTCTATCAGGCCTCGGGTTTCCGGGGAGAAATTTAATCTATACGCAGAAAATAAATAGAGTGAGCTTATCAGTAATGATTTGAGTGCAATATTTATAATAGGATGAAATGGAAATTCCCAGAAATAAAAACCTAAGCTAAAAGCAAGGGTAAAAAAGAGTACTAACCAGGTTTTAGGTAAAAAGGGAAGCAATCTGAATTTAGTATACACCAAATAGATCTTTGATGTATTATAAATCCCAAAAGCAAGAAAACTTGCCAAGGCGGCCCCTTGAATTCCATAAAGAGGAATAAAAATTATATTCAGAACAAACGCAAGAACAGCAAGAAAAACTCCCACTCCCAAAACAAGTCGGTAGTAATCTGAGTTAAAAAGAATGCTGTTATTATTCCCCAGAAAATTGTCGTAAAGCTTCACCAAAGAAATAAGCACAACAACCAGGATACTCAGTTCATATTCCTCAGGGATCAATTCATAGAGCTGTTGCACGTTACTGATGATAAGAATAAAGATCAATCCACTTACAATAAGAAGATTTAAAGAGCTCTTTTTATAAAGTTTTTCAAGACCTGTTTTATCTTTTAAATTCAGCATCTCGGCCGTCATTGGGTGCGTGATCTGGTGCATCGCTTTTTGCGGCACCGAAATAACCGTAGCTATGTAAACCATAATCCCATATATGGCCACATTTTCAATGGGTAAATAATGTTCAATCATTACCTTATCCAGGTCCAGCAACACCATTGCAACCGAAGCTGCAATGAGAATAAGAGAGGTATATTTTAATACACTGGGAAGGTTATCAGGAAGTTCCAGGCTAAATCGTGGCGTATACAATCTAAAAGCATAAACCGCCATGGCAAGGCTCCTAATCACGAAAACAAGCGCTATCCCATAGATGAACCAGTGCACACTTAATATCTCCAGAAATACCACGAAGAGAAGTAAACTAATACATATTCGATGAAAAACCTCCTTCATAATATTTCCAAAGACACTTCGGAAATGAACTTTGGACCAGGCAAAAAAGACCTCAAAATATGCTGTGGCAACCGCGATAAGAAAAATAAGCCAGATATAAGGTTGTACCAGGCCATTTCCGTTAGAAAAGTAATCCAGTAAAACATTATAGCTTAAAACCCCCAGCAACCCAAAAAAAGCAGAAACCACCAAAGGTAGAAACAATACCAGGTTAAGTAACCTGTCCTTTTCTTGTCGGGATCTATAAAAACTGAAAAATTTTACCAGCGTACTATGCACCCCAAATGCCATAAATGGCCAAATGAGATTAGCCGCTGAAAGCAGGAAACTTACAAGGCCGTAATATTCCTGTTCAAGAAAATAAGTGAAAAGGAAAAGAGTATTGAGTGCACCAATTCCAAAACCAAGATAAGTGGTGACAAGGTTTTTAAAAGATTGATTTAAAATTACACCCATAGTCTGTAATTACCTTAGCAAGTTAGCCAATTTCACAGTAAGTTG
>NZ_JBEPWD010000084.1:0-8833 GCF_041642575.1 Salegentibacter sp.
CCGGAAAAGCTAAGTTCGGGATCTTTGGAGATGGAAAGGAAGTGCCTCAACTTGCGATGGCGAAAGCCTTTAAAAATGGAGATTTCAGGTCTGGCTATTACCGCGATCAAACTTTTATGATGGCGATAAATGAACTTACTATCGAACAGTTTTTCGCCGGTCTCTACGCCGATAATAATATAGAAAATGAACCTATGTCTGCCGGCAGGCAAATGGGAGGGCATTTCGCTACACATAGTTTAAATGAAGACGGGAGCTGGAAAAACCTGATGGAACAAAAGAATTCCAGCGCCGATATCTCTCCTACTGCAGGCCAGATGCCACGGCTTTTAGGGCTTGCACAGGCTTCTAAAATCTACCGACATGTAGATGGAATAGATGCTGAAAAGTTCTCCAATAACGGCAACGAAGTGGCATGGGGAACCATCGGGAATGCAAGTACCAGCGAAGGCCATTTCTGGGAAACCCTGAATGCTGCCGGAGTACTGCAGGTGCCTATGGTTCTTAGCGTATGGGACGATGAATACGGAATTTCGGTTCACGCCAGGCATCAAACTACTAAAGAAAATATTTCGGAGATCCTAAAGGGTTTCCAGCGCGATGAAAATAATAAGGCTTACGAGATAATTATCGTGAACGGATGGGATTATGTGGCTTTGGTTGAAGCTTATGAGAAAGCGGCAACTATTGCCAGAGAAGAACATTCCCCGGTACTTATTCACGTGAAAGAATTAACCCAACCACAGGGCCATTCTACCTCAGGGTCTCACGAACGTTATAAAAACGAACAAAGACTTAACTGGGAACGGGAATATGATTGTAATGTGAAATTCAGGGAATGGATCATCAGTAATGATTTTGCTACGGAAGAGGATCTCGAAAACATCGAAAAAGAAATAAAGAAAGAGGTTCGGGAAGGTAAAAGAGCCGCCTGGGATAAGTATGCCAATCCTATGAAAGAGAAGCAAAAGGAGTTGATCAAACTCCTTGCGGAAATTTCAAAATCCTCTGAGAAAAAGAATGAAATAGTAAGCCTGGCCAAAGAGCTCAAAGCTATAAAAGAGCCGCTTAAAAAGGATGTGTTTTCTACCGCCAGGAAAAGTTTACGGTACCTGTTGCAGGACGAAACAGCATTGAAACAGGAACTTCTGGATTGGATAAGCACCTATGAAGACCTGGCAAAAGATGACTATAGCAGCCATTTATATATAGAAAATCAACCTCATATTGAAGAGGTAAAACCACAGTACGCTGAAGATGCTAAGGAAGTAGACGGGCGTATTATCCTTCGGGATAATTTCGATAATATTTTTGGAAGCAAACCAGAGTCTCTGATCTTCGGTGAAGATTCAGGAGAGATTGGGGATGTGAACCAGGGTCTGGAAGGCCTTCAGAAGAAATATGGAGAATTACGCGTAGCCGATGTTGGTATTCGTGAAGCTACAATTTTAGGTCAGGGAATTGGGATGTCGATGCGAGGGCTGCGCCCAATTGCCGAGATCCAGTATCTGGATTATGTAATGTATGCCCTTCAGGGAATAAGTGACGATCTTGCCACGGTACAATACCGAACCAAAGGAAAACAAAAAGCACCGCTTATTATAAGAACCCGTGGTCACCGATTGGAAGGGATCTGGCATAGTGGTTCTCAAATGGGAGGAATCTTAAACCTGGTGCGCGGAATCTATGTTCTCGTTCCCAGAAATATGACCAAAGCGGCCGGATTCTATAACACTTTAATGGAGCAAGACACTCCTGCACTTCTTGTTGAATGCCTCAACGGTTACAGGCTAAAAGAAAAAATGCCTGAAAATTTAGCTGAAATCCGCACTCCTATCGGGAAAGTGGAAACGGTAAAAGAAGGAAAAGATATAACACTGGTTTCTTATGGTTCAACATTAAGAATTGTAGAGCAAACCGCACAGGAATTGGAAGAATTCGGAATCAATGCTGAAGTTATTGATGTACAATCTCTGCTTCCATTCGATTTAGATCACGATATTGTAAAAAGCGTCGAAAAGACCAGTCGACTTCTCGTGATAGATGAAGATGTTCCGGGCGGAGCTTCAGCATTTATCCTTGACAAAGTGCTGAATGAACAAAATGCATACAGGTTCCTGGACAGTAAACCGGATACGCTTACGGCAAAAGAACACCGACCTGCATATGGCACCGATGGTGATTATTTCTCAAAACCATCTTCCGATGATATTTTTGAAAGAGTTTACAGTATTTTTCACGAGGTGAACCCGGAAAAATATCCGAAACTCAGATAAAGAATTAATAATTAGTTAAAGGGAAAAAGCCACGGACTTAAGATGCCGTGGCTTTTTTATTTCGAATTTCCCGGAACCCTTAATTTTTTACATCCAGTTTTTCCGGGTGACCTCTGCCTTATACAGCCCATAATTTACGTAGGGCAAAATATCCCGGGTAACTGCGTAAAACCAAAGATCTCCCCCGGCGGTATGGAAAACCACATTCACCAGGTTCCTGCGGCGATACCAGATTGGTTGCTTAATACTAATCGATTGTATTTTAAACAACTCAAGAGTTTCTTCCGACTTATTCCAAAAACCTTTTTTCTTTTGTAAAAACTCTTCTGTAATAATAAGCTGCCGGGCTTTAAATGCAAGTATTTGAAAATATAAAGCGACAATAACATATAAACCAGCAAGGACCAAAATCGCCCATAATTGCAGTTTTATAAGATCTGTAAAATACCACAAAGCCAGGAAAACTATTACAGGCAACATCGCCAATAAGATCTTCCGGAATAGTAATAATTTATGTGGCTTGAATGTGGTGGAAAATGCTGATTTACCAGATTCAGGATATAGAAAATACTTTATCTTTTTTACGATCTCTTTCCCCAATCCCGGTATCTTTATTTTATTCTTCTGAAGTTCATTCTCACTACTCGACAAGGAAATCTGGGCTTCGTAAAGATCGAATCGCTCCTGAACCGGATTCGTCTTAACCCGCATCAACTGAAGCCTTCTGGGCTGAAGCGAAACCTTAGTATTGGTGCGCAGCCCCATTTCCACTTCTATTTTATCCTTAGTCTGCTGAATTTTTAAGCCGAAATACTTAATAAATACTTCAATAATTGTAATGCTTATACTCAAAAGCAAAATCAGGATAAAAAGGAGCGCTAAAAATCCGATAGATTGTAATACCCCTGAAAACTGATCTATATAAACTTCAACATCTTCTAAACGCTCTTTAAAATAAGTGTTTATCCTATTGTAGATCGTCATTACAAAGGCAAGGATCAAAGATAGTCCGCGTAAATAATTGGTGCTGATTCCTATTTTCAAAAGCGTAAGAAACCCCACTTTATGTGTCCAAATTTCCTTGTCTTCTTCCGCTTTTGCCGCAGAGTCTTCTTCTAAATCCTGCGTTTCAGCTTTTTCGGTTTTCGCTTTTAAAAGGATTTTTGAAAGTCTGTTGGCATCCCCTTTCGAAATAGCTTTTATTTCCACCTCCTTTTGATTGCTTCCGGCGGTGTCTATTACCAGGCTATAAACTTTTATCAGTCGTTGCAGAATGGATCGCTTAAAATAAACCTGCTGAATCTTATCAAACGGGATCGCAGTGTTTTCTGTAGAGAAAATACCTTTCTCCAGTACAAATTCTTCCCGTTCATAATCTATATAAAATATAAACCTGCGATAATACAGGTAGCTATAGATTAAGGTTAAAACCAATAATACCAGTAATCCCAGGCCGGTATAGATTAAGGTAGTCTTACTGGGACCGCTAATCAATAAATAAGCACCCAATGCCCAAAACATCCTGAAAAGCTTATAAAGGCTGGAAATAAAAATTAGAATAATCCCGGCAATTGCCTGGCGCTGGGCGGTGCTATAGGCTTCAGGATTCATCATTGGAAATCTTAACCGCAATGGCTTCTTTTAGTTGGAGCGCCATTTCAGGTTCTAATCCGGGAATGGTGATATCGCTTCCACTTCCCCCGGCTGTAAAAATATTAAGGCTGGAAATTCCTAAAACCTTATCCCAAACGCCTCTTGAAATTGAAGCGTGCTGAACCCTGTTAAAAGGAATCACCGTTGTTTTGTTGAAGATAAAGCCTCTTTTGTAAATAACATCTTTCTCTCTTATGGCATAACCCAAACTTTGAAGCAGTTTGAAATTGTTCCAAAATCTGAAAATAAAACCTATCAAAATAATACCAAAAACAAGCCCTGACTGAAGAGGATTTAGCTGAAAAAACCAGAAAAACCCAAGCGCAATAATCAAGACGAGCAAAAAAATGCCCGTCTGAATATTCATTTTTATAAGATACTTTGACGAAACTGAAGAAAAAGCTACCGACTCATATTTGGGTAAGGAAGCCAGATCTAATTGTTCGTTGCTAAAGTCTTTTGCTATGGGATCCATTTTTTGTCGAAATTTGGTTTTCTTTTCTCCAGAAAAGCATCACGGCCTTCCCTGGCTTCATCGGTCATATAGGCAAGACGAGTAACTTCCCCTGCAAAGACCTGCTGACCAACCATTCCGTCATCAGTCATATTCATAGCGAATTTCAGCATCTTAATCGAAGTTGGTGATTTTTCCATGATCTCCTGTGCCCATTGGTAAGCGGTATCTTCCAATTCATCGTGCGGAATTACAGCGTTTACCATTCCCATTTCATAAGCTTCCTGGGCCGAGTAATTTCTTCCGAGGAAAAAGATCTCCCGCGCTTTCTTCTGCCCTACCATTTTTGCAAGGTACGCAGAACCATAACCGGCATCAAAACTGGTAACATCGGCATCGGTTTGTTTAAAAATGGCGTGTTCTTTACTGGCCAGCGTTAAGTCGCAAACCACGTGCAAACTATGTCCACCGCCTACGGCCCAACCGGGAACCACGCAAATTACAGCTTTCGGCATAAACCTGATTAAACGTTGAACTTCCAGAATATTCAATCGGTGGTAGCCGTCTTCACCAACATAACCCTGGTGACCACGAGCTTTTTGATCGCCTCCGCTACAAAATGCCCATTTCCCGTCTTTAGTTGAAGGCCCTTCTGCGGAAAGCAAAACCACCCCTATAGAAGTATCTTCGTGGGCGTTATGAAAAGCATCTAATAGCTCGCTGGTAGTCTTTGGTCTGAAAGCATTTCTAACATCAGGACGGTTAAAGGCGATACGGGCTACGCCTTTGGCTTTCTTATAAGTTATATCTTCGTATTCTTTAACTGTTTTCCAGTCTATTGTGCTCATAATTTATATTTTAATGTAAAAATAAGATTTTTTGATGCTTCCGAAGAAATTAATAATTTAAACTAAAGCTCGTAGATTTGCATTGTTTTTGATATATCTACAAAAAAATCTAAGATGAAGTTCCGTTTACTATTTCTTCTCTTCCTATTCAGTGGTGTTTCAGGCCTGGTGGCCCAGGAATTTGAAGCCTGGAACCCGGCCGATTTCGACCTTAGCCGAAATGAACTCAACCTGGGTATGGAAAATTTTGATTTCGGTTTTGAAAAATCCAGTTTTAATCTGCCCAGCGGGGAATTTTTAAATGTAGACCAGAATAAAAGAAATGGAATAGATATCGTCGCGTTAATCGATGAAAAAAATAACTACCGCCAGCGCACGGTAGATATTGGTTCGCCCCTTCCGAAAAAGGAGAGAAAGGATTTTGAAATATCTAATAACAATGGTTTGTATAACCGCGCTGAAGTGGAAAATGATGCTCTTAATTCAAACCCGTATTACCGAAACCAACGAATTTACCAAAACGCACTTCATAATTCAGGGGTAAGGAGTATGTATGGACGCAGACCTTTTTATTCGCCTTACGGAAGATATTATTGATTTTCCTTTAAGTAGATCCCGTCTTCGGTGATTTCAATTTTGCGTTGCTTATAGAGATTTCCGGCGGCGCGTTTAAAACTCTTTTTACTCATCTCCAGCACATTTTGAATCATAGCAGGATCAGATTTATCGGTAATATTAAGGTGGCCGTGGTTTGCCGCCAATTCATCTAGAATACGCTGTGCATTGGGTTCAATGCTTCTGTACCCCGGCCGCTGAAGCATAACATCTATCTTCCCGTCGGGCCTTGTTTTTTTTATGAAGCCTTTCATATGATCTCCAACATTAATGGGCTGGAAGATCTCATCGTTATAGAGCAGACCAAGATGAATTTCATTGATGATCACATTATAGCCCAAATCAGACTTATTACTGATTATAAGATCAACTTCCTCAAAAGGTTCTACTGTTAATTCAGAATTATCAAGGAAAGCGTGCACCTTACTTGAGGCCACCAGTCGGTTGGTTTCTTCGTCTAAATAACAAAAGATCAAATATCTCCCACCTTGTTTCATCGGATAAGCCTGCTCCTTAAAAGGAACAAACAAATGCTTTTCTAGTCCCCAATCAAGGAAGGCACCGAATTCATTTACTTCCACACACTTTAAAAAGGCGAATTCATCCAGCTTCACAAGAGGCTCCAGGGTAGTTGCCACAGGCCGTTCTTCGTGGTCCAGGTAAACAAAGACTCTTAGTTCCCCGCCTATTTCCCAGGTCTCAGGGATGTATTTATTCGGAAGTAAAACCTCATCACCTTCTTCATTGGTAAGAAAAAGTCCGGGCTCGGTCTCCCGGTCTATGGTAAGGGTGTGATATTCACCAATATTCAGCATAACAAAAATTTAAAATGCAAAGATACTTTATAATTACGGGCTTTTACTTAAAAACAGGAAATCCGCCTTTTGTTTCCAAAAAGCGGATTTACCTATTATTGAATTTCGTCTATTTATAGACGCTTTCTTTCTTAAAATGTTTGGTAAGCAGGTAGTAAACCACTGCACGGTACTTGTTGCGATTGGATTTCCCGTATTTTTCCATCACGGCATTCAGGCCAACATCCAGTTTTTCGTCGTCTTTAAGGCCTAATTTATTGATGAGAAAATTCTTTTTCACGGTTTCCATTTCAGATTCTGAAGAACTTGAAACGGTTTCCGCATCGCTTCTAAAGATGCTTGGGCCCAAAGCCTCTGTAATTTTTCTTAAAAGATCAACATCGGGCTCTCCACCTATTTTCTCTTTTACATCCTGGATATACTTTCCAACTTTTTCATCGGTTTTAGTCGCCATACTTTTTATTTTAAATGGTTAATAAACTTAAAGTTAGCAAAAACAGAACATAATACCGAAGATCATATCTTAAGATTTCATAAAATTGAAGTATTCCAGTAAGACTTCATCGTTGAGTTTTCTGGGCGTGAAAATTTCCAAAAGCTTAGGTCTTTTAGATTCATTAAAAAAGCTTTGCAACCCCTTCTCGATTTCTTCTGAATTTTTAGCTGAAGCATATTCCACATTGTAAAGTTCACAAACCGGTTTTGCATCCAACTGATGGATGGTCTCAAAATAAGTATCGAAGTTCTCGGTATTCTTATTCCCCGGAAGTATCCTGAAGATTCCCCCGCCCTGGTTGTTCAGAACAATTATCCTGAAATTAGACGGCAAATAATTATTCCAGAGAGCATTACTGTCATAGAGAAAGCTCAAATCTCCTACGATCATAAGCGTTGGATCTTTTGAGACGCAGGCGGCTCCGGCGGCGGTCGAGACACTGCCATCTATCCCACTGGTGCCACGGTTGCAAAAGATTCGCAAAGTCTCTTTCCATTTAAACAACTGCGCATAACGGATTATGGAACTGTTCCCCAGCTGAAGCATATAATTTTCAGGTACTTCCGGAGCAACCAGTTGCATAGCTTTAAGATCGGAATACGGAATTTCATCCATATATTCTTCGTGCCTTTGCTGGCGTTTTTGCCAGATCTCTTTCCAGTAATTCCCGTAATCGCTTTCCTGGTTCTTCACCAAAGGAAGAAAGTTGCTGAAAAACGAATTTACATCGGTTTCAAAATGCTTATTCAGGCAGAAAAATGTATTGTAGGCCTTTTTATCGTCAACATGCCAGTGTTGTTCGGGCTGATATTTCCTGAGAAAAGCTTTGATCTTTTTAGATACGATCATTCCCCCGAAAGTGAGCAGTATCTCAGGCTGAAGTTTTTTAAAGAACTCTTCAGGATTTGATTCCCTTTCAATAGGACCAATTACTGTATCGATCCTGGTTATGAAATCTGGGTGATGTAAATTTGAGGTGGTTTCAGTAAAAATGATCACCGAGTCATCCTGCGCTAGTTGATCCAAAAATTTTTGTTCAACTGCATTGGGTTGAGCCACGCCCACGATCACCATCTTTCGCTTTGCCTTATTCCAGATATCGGCGTATGCGGTTAATTGTTTTTCGGTATAAGTGCGTTCTTTGAGCTCTGGCAAAATCTGCAGCGGATTCACCTCAACATTCTCTACAAGGTCATACAAAGGCTCGTAAAAGGGTACATTGATGTGCACGGGACCTTTTCCTTCTATCGCTTTATTCAGCGCCAGATTGATCTCCCTTTCGTTGTGTTTCTGTGCTTCAAATTGTTTCTGCTGAAGCTTGGGATCAGTGGTGTTTCGGTCTAAAACCAGTTCTGAGTGCAAATTTGCCGAATAGAGAATATGGTTTTCAAAGACATTTTTCTGCCGTATGGTTTGCCCATCGCCAATGTCAATGCGCTCTATTGGCCTGTCGGCTGAAATTATCACCAAGGGAATATCACTGTAAAAAGCTTCGGCTATGGCGGGATAATAATTCAGCAAAGCCGAGCCTGAACTGCAAACCAGCGCAACCGGCTGCTTTAGTTGCTGAGCAATTCCCAGGGCAAAAAATGCCGCGGAACGCTCGTCTACAATACTGTAGGGTTTAATTTCAGGATGATTAGTAAATCCGAGGGTGAGCGGAGCATTTCGCGATC
>NZ_JBEPWD010000085.1:0-2837 GCF_041642575.1 Salegentibacter sp.
ATATTAATTCACTTCCGAAGGACCTTCTCCTGGAAGCTAAACAAAAAGGTTTTGCCGATCGCCAGATAGCTCATATGCTGGATTGCTGGGAGAGCGAAGTCTATAAAAAAAGAGAGGAACTTGGTGTAAACCGGGTATTTAAACTGGTTGATACCTGTGCCGCCGAGTTTAAGGCCGAAACTCCTTACTATTATTCCACTTTTGAGGCCGATATTGAAACTCCTGACGGAAAAAGATATGTCGCGAACGAAAGTAAAGTAACCGATAGAAAAAAGATCGTGGTTCTTGGTTCAGGTCCAAACAGGATCGGGCAGGGGATAGAATTCGATTATTCCTGTGTTCACGGAGTACTGGCCGCATCAGAGTGTGGCTACGAGACCATAATGATCAACTGTAATCCTGAAACTGTTTCCACCGATTTTGATATTGCTGATAAACTTTATTTTGAACCGGTTTTCTGGGAGCATATCTACGACATTATTCGGCACGAAAAACCTGAAGGTGTAATAGTGCAGCTGGGTGGACAAACTGCGTTGAAACTGGCAGAAAAGCTTGATCGTTACGGTATAAAAATTATGGGAACCAGCTTTGAAGCGCTGGATCTTGCTGAAGACCGTGGAAGTTTTTCGAAGTTGTTAAAGGATAATGATATTCCCTTCCCTGATTTTGGTGTAGCTGAAACCGCCGATGAAGCTCTTGCTCTGGCTGATGAACTTGATTTCCCTCTTTTGGTAAGACCGTCTTACGTTCTTGGAGGACAAGGGATGAAGATCGTTATCAATAAGGACGATCTCGAGGCGCACGTAGTAGACCTTCTTAGAAAAATACCAAACAATAAATTATTGCTGGATCACTATCTGGACGGAGCGATTGAAGCAGAAGCTGATGCTATTTGTGACGGGGAAGATGTTCATATTATAGGGATAATGGAGCATATCGAGCCTTGCGGAATCCATTCAGGAGATTCTAATGCGGTACTTCCACCATTTAACCTGGGCGATCTGGTGATGCAACAAATCAAGGATCACACTAAAAAAATTGCCCTGGCTTTAAATACTGTTGGGTTGATCAATATCCAGTTTGCGATTAAAGATGATATGGTTTACATCATAGAAGCAAATCCAAGGGCCTCGAGAACGGTTCCATTTATCGCGAAAGCTTATGGCGAACCCTATGTGAATTACGCAACTAAGGTGATGCTGGGAGAGAAGAAGGTGAAAGACTTTAATTTCAACCCAAAACTGGAGGGATATGCGATAAAGCAACCGGTATTCTCTTTTAACAAGTTCCATAATGTGAATAAACAACTGGGACCTGAAATGAAAAGTACCGGAGAAAGTATCTTGTTTATCGATAGTTTGAAAGATGATGCTTTCTACGATCTTTATTCAAGAAGAAAAATGTACCTGAGTAAATAATATCAGGAGTTATTATAAATTTAACCCATTGTGAGCTCTTAATCTCACAATGGGTTTTTAATTTGAAATATGAAGGAACTGGTTCTTATTATTGGCGGTATTTATGGCGCTTTAGCTGTTGTATTTGGTGCTTTTGGCGCCCACGCATTGAAGAAACGATTTAATGACGACCAATTAAAAAGCTTTGAAACAGGAGTGAAATATCAAATGTATCACGCTTTGATTTTGATTATCTCTGGAATAAGCTTTCCCTTCATAGGGGTTTCCCAGCAACTAACGGCCTGGTTTTTTATCCTCGGAATTTTTCTTTTTTCCTTCAGTATTTATGGGCTTACCCTAAGTTCAGCATTTGGAAAGAAACTCCGTTTTCTTGGTCCGGTTACGCCTTTAGGCGGTTTATTACTTATTCTGGGTTGGATATTTTTTACCATTAACATCGCTGAAATAGCAGCGTATCTATAGCTTTTCAGCTTCAATTTCTGCAACTCTTTGTTTCCGATACCTTTCTGCATACCAGGCAACCAGAAGTAATTGTAAAGAGTGATAAAGCATAATTGGCAATAAAAGTAACCCTGTGCTCGCCGAGCTACCAAAGATCACTTTCACCATAACTGAACCGTGAACGAGGGACTTCTTTGTTCCGCAAAACTGAGCCGTAATCTTGTCGGGTGTATTGAATCCAAGTTTTTTACTTAGAAAGCCCAGGCCATAATAAACCCCAAAAAATAGTACGACGACCATAGCACCAAGTTTCGTCATTTCAAGAATGCTTATTCTCTCGAATAAATTAGACAAAAAGGATGCACTGAAACTGGAATAAACGATTAAAATAATGGTGGTTTTGTCCAACAGACTCAGTTGTTTGCTGTGTTTTCTTGCAAAATCACCCCAGAATCGTTGCAGAAACAATCCAATAATGAGCGGTAATATAATTTGAAGAAAAAGCTTCAGAATAATAGATCCAAAATCAAATTCCCCGGATTTCTTAATAAAGAAACTCAGCCATAATGGGGTAGCGATTATTCCAATTAACCCTGAAAGGCTGGCGTTAAAAATCGCCGTGGGTAAATTCCCTTTTGCCAGGGAAACCATAACGATAGAAGAAGAAACGGTAGAGGGCAATGTTCCCAGGAAAAATAGGGCGATCCAAAGATCGGAGCCTGTTCCTGTTTCGAAAAACGGCAAAAAAAGCATAGCTAACAGCGGAAAAACCACAAAAGTGGTTAGTTGAATTACAATATGAACCTTGTAATTCAGAAAACCCATTTTAAATTCGGCCGGGGAAAGCTTGAGTCCGTAAAAAAAGAAGATAAGACCAATCCCGATATCGGTGATCGTCTTTAAAGGAAGGATCTCAATACCCTGCGGAACATAATAAGCGATAATTATGGCAGCAAAAAGCGCGACTATGAATCCGTT
>NZ_JBEPWD010000085.1:2937-8556 GCF_041642575.1 Salegentibacter sp.
GTCCGTAAAAAAAGAAGATAAGACCAATCCCGATATCGGTGATCGTCTTTAAAGGAAGGATCTCAATACCCTGCGGAACATAATAAGCGATAATTATGGCAGCAAAAAGCGCGACTATGAATCCGTTAAACTTCAAAATTACTTTTCGATTTTTACTTTGTATTTCTCCACCAGGTGCAGGTATTCTTCAGAATTAAAATCAGTGGCTTGAAATTCTTCATTATCTTTTATCTTTATCTCTTTTCTTTTAATGCTTTGGGCAAATCTCCTGATGTCATCGTCGGTTTTAAGAATCAAACCGGGAACCGGAATGGTTTTTCCATTTTCATCTTTGGCGACCATGGTTATATGAGAAGAATTACAATGTTTTACAGCTCCGGTCTGGATATTTTCTGCTTCCACCCGAATCCCTATCACCATAGAACTGGTTCCAACATAATTAACTGAAGCTTTCATGGTAACCAATTCTCCTATTTCAATAGGTTTAAGGAAGTCTACTGTATCTACGCTGGCGGTAACACAATATACCCCTGAATGTTTAGAAGCGCAGGCAAAAGCGATTTGGTCCAGTAAAGATAGGATGTATCCTCCATGGATCTTCCCGTTGAAATTGGAGTGGGAGGGCAGCATTAATTCAGAAATTCGAACCTGGGATTCTTCTATGGTTTTATATTTATTTTGCATCAGGAAGGCTTTTATTGACTAATTGCATGAATTCTTCAAGCTTGGATGGTTCTAACCAGCGGGTGACAATCACTAAATCATTGGTTTTATCTACAATAATAAAATTTCCCCCGAAACCGGCCGCGTAAAAGATATCACGGTCAATCCCTTCCCATTGAGGATCTTCAGCTCTGTTTAACCACCACATATACGCATAATTATTGTTGGCTTCTGAAGCGGTCATGGCTTGATTTGTAAGTTCTGCCGGGAGTAATTGTTGGTCTTTCCATTTTCCGTCATTCAGGAAAAGCAATCCGAATCTTGCCATATCTTCAGTATTGATAAACATTCCACCTCCGGAATGCCCCCCACCGCTAACCGATTGCATTTTGAGCCCATCTATATCTACCCAGGAATTATCATATCCAAACCACCTCCAGGTTGAGGAAGCGCCAATAGGATCCATAATTTCCTCTTTTAAAACCTTAGGCAGTGGCTCGCGAAAAACCTGAAGCAGGGAATAGGCTAGTACATTAACCCGCACATCGTTATATTTATAATGAGTTCCGGGTTCGTTTAATTTACGCGCTTTCCAGTCATCAATATCTCCTTCATTTGGTGGTCTGTCTGCCCAATCGTAGGTGTCCCACAAACTGCCACTCCAGTCTGAAGTTTGCTGAAGAAGATGTTTCCAGGTGATCCTAGAATTGTGCTCTCCTTTAAAAGTATCATCCCAAACAAAATCTTTAACAGGTTGATCAACAGATTTTATGTGCTCTCTATCTAAAGCGATAAGTGCAGTTGTAGAAAGGAAGCTTTTTGTTACGCTAAAGGTCATATCCACTCGTTCCGGATCTCCCCATTGTGCTATGACATACCCGTCTTTTAAGATCATCCCTGCCGGACCACCACGGCGTTTAGTTGGTCCCAGGATTTCATGATAAGGTTCGTTTTCGAATCCTTTTAAAATGGCCTGACGAAGATCTTTGGCTCCTGAATATTCATTTTCGTTGGCGAATTCTATTACTTCAGAGAATTCCAGATCATGCGCTGATGCTTCTTTTTCTTCCCATTCTCCTTTTTCAGGAAAATAGGTGACTTGGCCAAATGCCTGCTGGAACAAAAGCAGGGAAAAAATAAAGGTGAAAATGGATAGTTTTTTATTCATGTTAATTTAAATTTTGTAGATCATTTTGATCTTTTTCTTCTTCATCGCTTCTGGCCTGGTTAACCAGTTTAGTATCCAGTTGTTTATTGGTTTTTGCGCCAAGTTCCCTAAGATATTCCACTTTGCCAACAAGATTCCCCTTACCGGTAAGTTTCTTCATTGCCCCTTCATAAGTATTCTGTACCGTTCCCAGCTGTTTTCCTACTTTTTCCAATTCATTGGTAAGGTTTACAAAACTATCATAAAGCGCTCCCGCACGGGTGGCAATTTCGATTGCATTTTGTTTCTGTTTTTCATTTTGCCACATACTATCTATGGTTTTTAAAACCGCGAGCAGGGTAGTAGGAGTAACAATAATGATGTTTTTTTCAAAAGCTTCAGAATATAAATTTGGGTTTTGGTTGGAGGCAATGGCGAAAGCTGCTTCAATGGGAATGAAAAGCAACACAAAATCTGGGCTTTCCATCTGGTAAAGATTGTGGTAATTCTTCCCACCTAATTCCTCCACCCGTTTTTTAACCGAGATCAAATGATTTTTCAGGTGGCCCGGTCGCTGTTTCTCTTCGTCTTCGTTGATGTAGCGTTCATAGGCATTCAGGGAAACCTTGGAGTCGATAATCATTTTTTTCTCTCCCGGTAAATGGATCACTACATCGGGCATCACGCGCTTGCCGTTTTCTGTATGAAAATTCTGCTGAACAAAGTATTCGCTGTCCTTTTGCAGGCCACTGCGTTCCAGGATCCGTTCAAGAACCATTTCGCCCCAATTGCCCTGCATTTTAGTGTCGCCTTTGAGGGCTTTGGTAAGATTGGTGGCTTCTTCACTGATCTTGAGATTTTGCTCGTTTAAAAACTGAAGTTGCTTACCAAGCTGGGCGTGACGCTCGATAAAATCGGTGCTGTTTTTATCTACCTTTTCTTCAAAGGTTTTGATCTTCTCCTGAAGCGGTTTTAGTATATTCTGAATATTCTCTTTGTTGAGCGAAGTAAATTTCTCTGATTTTTGATCCAGAATCTTATTGGCAAGATTCTCAAACTCCTTACTGAATTTCTCCTGAAGTTTTTCTACTTCGGCTTTTTGCTCTTTATTTTTAAGCTGAAGATTGTCGAATTCTGAATTTCTGCGGGTTAATTCTGTGCTTAAAAAATCCTTTTCCCGGCGTATTTCTTCCCGCTCTTTTTCTATTTTTTCCAGCTGAAACGCTCCAGATTGTTTTATTTCAGATATTTCTTCTTTGTGAACTCTTATAGCTCTGGTTAATTGATTTTTGAGCTCTTCTAATTGAAGTGATAGTTGATTATTCCTTTCTTCAATCTTACTGATATTTCCTTTGTATTTCAGTCCGGAAAAAAGTTTGCCCAGGATAAATCCCAGAACGATTGCGATGACAGGAAGGAGAATAAGTAATAAGGAATCGGTCATTGAGGAGGATGCTTTTTCCAAAGATACTTATTTGAAAAAAATATCACTCAAAAAGATGGGGGAATACCAATAGAGGAATAAATTCAGGATTTTATCTTGAAAGAGGAACTGCTTTCATCAAAGAAAATAAGATCTGAAGGAAAGATCCTGGACAACTCCCCCGATTTTACAAGTTCCTGAGGGCTTCCTATCACAATTTCATTTTTCTGCATCAACAGAATTTTATCGCAAAGCTGCAGGGCAAGATTTATTTCGTGAGATGCGAAGACAATTGCTTTATTTGTTTTTCGGGTAAGCTTTTTTAGAAGCTGTAAAATATAGGCTTTATGATACAAATCCAGATGTGTGGTTGGTTCGTCGAGGATTACCAGAGGGGTATCCTGGGCCAGGGCCCGGGCAATTAAAACTTTTTGCATTTGCCCATCACTGAGTTCATAGCACTTTTTGTTCTCCAGATTTTCGATATCAACCAGGCGAAGTGATTTTTTTATGTGCCTCAAATCGTTTGTAGTGAGTCGGCCAATCCAGTTGGTGTAGGGCTGCCTGCCAAGGGCTACTAGTTCAAAAACGCTCAGGTTTTTTGAAACGGGTTGCCCGGTGAGTACAAGGCTAATTAGTGCAGCTTGTTCTAATGGAGCTAGACTTTTTAAATCCTTTTCAGCAATTAGTATCTTTCCTGAAAGGCCTTCCTGTACGCCACTAAGGCTTCGCAAAAGGGTTGATTTTCCAATACCATTTATTCCTATTACCGCCACAAGTTGACCGGGAAATATATCGATATTGACATTTTTGGCAATAACGGTTTCTAAATTCCTGCCGCGATAGCCAATGCTTAATTCTTCGGTTTTTAGGATGCTATGTAGATTAATTTCAGACATATTAGAATAAAAATCGGCGTTTTCTCACCAACAACCAAATTACAACCGGCGCACCGATTAGAGAGGTGATCGCATTAATTGGAAGGGTGAATTCATTACCCGGCATTTGAGCGGCGATATCGCATATCAACATTAAAATGGCTCCGCCCAGAATTACTGCCGGAATAAGAATGCTGTGGTTATTCACGGGAATTACCTGGCGAATTAGATGTGGAACCGCAAGCCCGATAAAAGCTATGGGCCCGGCGAATGCAGTGATGCTTCCAGCCAGTAAACTTGTAGCCAGAATTACCAGCAGTCGGTTCCGTTGAATGCTCACTCCAAGGCTTTTCGCATATTGTTCTCCCAATAGCAAACTGTTTAGGTTTTTGATGCCTGCAACGGAAAGAAATATTCCGATAGTCCAAAACAAACCTAACACTGAAACTTCCTCCCATGAAAGATTACCCAAACTTCCAAATGACCAAAATACATACTGCTGAAGCTGTGAAGCCGGACTGAAATAGGCAAGCACGCTTACTACAGCTGCGGTTAAACTGGCAAACATCAATCCTATGATGAGGATTGCCATCGTGTCTCGTAATCGCAGAGAGGCCAACATTACAGCCAGTAAAACCAATAAACTTCCCAGGCTGGAGGCGATAACTATACTCCATTTAGAAAGTAGAAAAGCCGCAAAGGCTCCGCCAAATAATCCGGCGCCCATAAATACCACTGCAACTCCAAGGCTGGCTCCACTACTCAAACCTAAAACATAAGGTCCTGCCAAGGGATTTCTAAATAGGGTTTGCATTAAAAGTCCGCTTACTGCCAGGCCGGAGCCGGTAAGGATAGCTGTTATAGCTTTTGGGAGACGATACTCCAAAACAATGTATCTCCAGGATTCTCTGGATACTTCAAGATTGAAAAGTGAAGCGACAATATCTTTTAAGGGAATTTTTACAGATCCAAGACCTATATTCAGAAATAGCAGGCCTATTAAAGCCATGGTCAGTAAAGAAAAGGTCAATATGTATTTTCGTCTTAAGATCAATCTTTCAGGGCTTTGAAGAACACTTGTTCATGGTCGGGTAAGAGTTCGGGGTGAAAGATGGAAATAAGATCCTTAAGAATAAGATCCGGCCTTTGTGGACCTAATTCGAAATATAAAACGCCACCGGTTTCTCCTTTTTCCAGGCTTACACTAAAAACCTTCTTTTCCCGTACCGCTTTAAACTGGGAATAATGCCGCGATTCATTTAATAGTTGCGAGTAGGAGTTCACCTCTCCGGAGCTAATCCAAAAATCGGCGTTTTGTGCTTTTTCAAGGACATTTTCAAAAGAAAGCGACAGGCTACCACTTCCTTCGGTTTCTTTATATAGGTAATTGGCGTTTGCTTCATCGATAAACCGGGCCTGCCAGGAATTGCCATAGGGCATATACCACTGGTCTTTATACATCGATCCGCTAATAACATCAGGTTGATTTTTTGCAGTTTCAGCCAGTT
>NZ_JBEPWD010000086.1:0-8217 GCF_041642575.1 Salegentibacter sp.
GTAAACAAATAGATCAATCCAATATTCCCTACAAAAGGCACATTAAAGATCACCTTGGCGATAATAAGCCCCACAGTTAGAATTATCATTCCAAGCACCCAGAAAGGAAATAATTTCCCAATAATAAACTGGTGTTTTTTAATAGGCGTTACGTTTATTTGCTCGAGAGTTCCTATCTCCTTTTCCCTTACAATATTCATCCCCGAAAGGAACAGGGTAAGCATAGTAACCAGTAGCACCAGGATCCCCGGCACCATGAAGGTCTTGTAATTCAGGGTTTCATTGTACCAAAAAGAGGGAATGGTAAGAATATTCATTTGCTTTAGCATTTGATCTTCCGGCTGCATCATTTCTACGGAAATCTTCCTGTTGTAATCTCCCACGATCTGGTTAAGATATACGTTTTCTACTCCGGCTTTGGCAGCATCTATCGCATTGAGGTAAACCGCCAACGAATTTTTCTTATCCCTAACAAGGTCGCGCTCAAAATACCGGGGAATCTCCAGAACAACATCAACTTCCCCTTTTTTTAAGGCATTGTCAGCATACTTTTTAGTCGGATACATTCCTAAGACTGAAAAATATTCAGAAGCTTCGAATTTACTGATGAGTTCCCTGGAAACTGAAGTCTGATCGTGATCTATATAAGACAGACGAATATCATTAACCTCAAAGGTGGCTGCATTTGAAAGGATAATTAACTGCAGTAAGGGCATGATGAAGATGATAGGCAACATCCCCCTGTTCCGCATGATCTGCTTGAACTCTTTCTGAACTATGTATTTTATAGTTTTCATTTTTTTCCTCCCCTTTTTTATTCCAATCTGATCTTATATTTTTTCACACTTATCCCAATAAACACCAGAGCCATAGCGATAAGGATAAGCGTCTCTTTCCACAGGAATGCAATTCCCACTCCTTTGAGCATTATCCCTTTTAATATTATGATAAACCACTTGGCAGGGATAATATGACTAAGTACCTGAAGTGGCATAGGCATACTCGAGATTGGGAAAATAAATCCTGATAACAGAATTACCGGAAGCATCAATCCCATCAGGGACATCATAAGAGCAGCCTGCTGAGTTGCTGCAATGGTAGAAATAAGAACTCCCAGACTTAGTGCAGTAATGATAAACAGCACACTTTCCAAAGCCAGGAGGATAAGGCTACCTTCCACAGGCACCTGAAATACTAAGAACCCAAGCAGTAAAATAACAATTGCATTAATCACCGATAGGAAAATATATGGAAACACCTTCCCGATTACTACCTGAAAAGGTTTAAGTGGGGACACCAGAAGAATTTCCATAGTCCCCTGTTCTTTCTCCCGGGTAATTGAAATTGAAGTCATCATTGCCGAAACCAGCATCAAAATTACCGTCATCACTCCGGGAACGAAGTTGAAAACACTTTTCAATTCCGGGTTATAAAACATCTGGGATCTTACTTCCAGTTTATAAGGTGCTTCCTTTTGCAGGTTAATTTCCCCACTGTGATGCTGAAGAATAGATTGCACGTAATTACTGATGGTATTAGCCGTGTTAGGATCGGTAGCATCTGTTATGACCTGTACATTTGCCTGATTTAAAACCTGAAGGTTATTTGCAAAATCTTTTTCAAAAACAAGCACCGCTTTCACTTTCCCTTCCTGGAAGACCTCCTCGATCTCCTTTTCACTGCGCACTTCACTTTCAATATTAAAATACGGAGAGGCATTGAGCTTGCTGATGATGGTTTCGGTTTCAGAATCGGCAGACTTATCCAGAATAGCTATTTCTACGTTATTTATTTCGTTGGTAATAGCGAATCCAAAAAGGAGAATCTGAACTATGGGCATTCCAAAAAGTATAACCATAGAGCGTTTATCACGAAAAATGTGATAGAACTCCTTATTCACAAAACCCTTAAATCGTTTAAACATTTTTAATTTCGAATTAGCTTCATTCAACGTTTCTTGCCAGCTTCAGAAATACTCCGTTCATAGAATCGGTTTTAAAACTTTGCTTCAGTTTTTTGGGCGTATCCAGGGCTTCTATTTTTCCTTCTACCATAATTGAAACCCTGTCACAATATTCGGCTTCATCCATATAATGGGTGGTCACAAAAATTGTGGTGCCTTTATGGGCTTCAGCATAAATAAGTTCCCAAAACTGTCGGCGGGTTATGGGATCTACCCCGCCGGTAGGTTCATCCAAAAAAACGATTTGAGGCTCGTGTAACAGGGAAACCATAAAAGCGAGTTTCTGTTTCCAGCCCAAAGGCAAAGAGCCCACTAAAGAATCGGCTACCTCCTGTAATTGAAGTTCCTCAATCAACTTAGCGGTCTTTTCTTTTATATGTTTCCTGCTTAAACCATAGATTCCGCCAAAGAATTTGATGTTTTCTCTTATCGTAAGATCATCATACATAGAAAACTTCTGACTCATATAGCCAATGTTTTTCTTAACCTCATCGGCCTGGCGGTGCACATCAAAATCACTCACCATAGCATCACCCGAAGTAGGATTAGAAATCCCGATAAGCATTTTCATTGCTGTGGTCTTACCTGCTCCGTTAGCTCCGAGGAATCCAAAGATCTCTCCTTTAAAAACATCAAAAGAAATGCTGTTAACCGCGGTGAAATCCCCAAACTTCTTGGTGAGCTCCTTAACTTCTATAACTTTTTCCTTTTCCATAATTTTAAGTTTCTGAAGTTGAAGCGAGGTCCATAAACACATCTTCTACACTGGCTTTGGTAGGATGAATCTCCAGTTCTTCGTGTTTCTTTTCACGTAGATATTCCTCAAGTTTTTGCTGCTCGAAAGTTTCTTCTGAGGAGGTGAAATGTATGTATTCCCCAAAAGCAAAGACGCTCTCACTCCCCGGAAAATCCTTTAGATCCTGAATTAACCTGTAAGTCTCATTTGAACGTACATTATAGATCTGTTTATGGTGATTTTCGATTATATTTTCAGGAGTATCCACCTTCAATATCTTTCCTCTCTGAATTAATGCAATCCTGTCGCATAGCTCAGCTTCATCCATATAAGGAGTGGAAACAAGAATGCTAATCCCCTTTTCGCGTAATCGTTTCAGCATTTCCCAGAATTCTTTTCGGGAAACCGGATCAACTCCCGTGGTAGGTTCATCAAGGAAAAGCACTTTAGGTTTATGAATCAAAGCACAGCTCAAAGCCAGCTTTTGCTTCATCCCTCCTGAAAGTTTTCCAGCCCGTCGATCTTTAAAGGGTTCTATTTGTATGTAAATATCCTTTATCAGGTCGTAATTCTCCTCTATGGTGGTACCGAAGATTGTTGCAAAAAAATTAAGGTTTTCTTCTACGCTTAGATCCTGGTATAATGAAAATTTCCCAGGCATATAGCCAACAGAATTGCGAATACTTTTATAATCCTTCACTACATCGTAACCGGCCACAGTCGCCGTGCCTTCATCGGCAAATAGCAAGGTGGTGAGTATCCTGAAAAGCGTAGTTTTCCCGGCCCCATCGGGACCAATGAGTCCAAAAAGTTCGCCTTGATTTATCTCCAGAGAAACATCGTCAAGAGCTTTTAGCTTTTTATAGGATTTGCTGATATTTTTGATACTTATACTCATCTCAGGTTTATTCCAACCACATTTCTGCCGGCATTCCTATTTTCAGGCTACCGTCATTTTTCACTATAACCTTAACTGCATAGACGAGGTTAACCCGTTCTTCTTTAGTCTGAATGATCTTCGGAGTAAATTCTGCCGAAGAGGAAATCCAGCTTACTTTTCCAGGGAAGGTTTTCATACCATCGGCTGCATCTATCTTTACATTTACTTCCTCTCCTATTTCCAATTCAGAAAGCTGGGTCTCACTGATAAAAACCCGTAAAGTCATTTCGTCCAGATCGGCTATTTTATAGATAGGCCGGCCAAAAGCAGTGATCTCGCCGGGTTCTGCATATTTAGAAAGCACCGTTCCTTTTACCGGGTTTATAATTTTACTTTTTTCTATCTGGTCTTCGATTTTCGCAATCTGTACATCCAGGGTTTCCAATTCATTTAAAATAGGAGCATTCTGGGTTCGCACGCTTCTGATTTGTTGCTGCAAAACGCTCACCTTTCCTTCAACATCATCCAGTTGTCTTTTGGTAGCTGCCTCTTCCTCATACATTCTGCTTATTCTTTCCTTCTCATTTTTAGCCGTTTTGAGTTGCTCCTCCAGCACTCCAATTTGAGAAAGCACATTCCGGGATTTGGAAGAGACAGATCTTTTAGAAGCTCTCAGTTGCTCCTTGCTGTAATGCGATTGCAGGGTGTCTATTATGCCCACTAACTCACCTTTTCCAAGGGGATCACCTTCTTCCAGGTTCAGGTACTCTATTTTTCCGTTAGCCTCAGCAGAAACAGTGATTTCGGTGGCTTCAAAATTCCCGTAACCATCAGCTTTCTCATCATCGCTACAGGAAACAAGGCCTCCAAAAAGCAAGACCTGAGTAATTATGATACTTATTCTTTTCATTATTTCTGATTTCTGAATTGAGTTATTAATTGCCTTTTGCTATTCTGAAATTGGCCCGGGCAAGGGCAAGCTGAATTTCGTGTACTTTCTGATCAATTTTCGATTCAAAGAGTTTATTGAATTCGGTGAGATATTCTGAAGAAGTGATCACTCCGTTTCTCAATTGCGATCCTGAAGCTTTAATTACTTTTTCCCTTAAAGCAAGGATCTCATTATCGGTTGCGATCGTTTGCTCCATTTTCAGAATTTCATTTTTAGCTTCCTGTAATTCCATATTGTTATTGACCAAAAAGCTTTCTTTTTCGGTTTCAATAATATCCTGAGAAATATCCAGAGCCTTTTTAGCCTCTTTATTCTTTCCCCAATCAAAAACATTCCAACTGGCTCTTAAACCCACCATATAAAAATCCTGGAAGGAATTATCAAGCATATTTAAACCCGGATTTCCATAACCTGCCTGGGCAAATCCCGAAAGACTCGGAGTCGTGGATTTAGAGAGCACTTCTTTTGAAGCCTCCAACTGCTGCTTCTTCAGGTCAAAAAGTTCTAATTCCGGTCGGTTGTTTTCGGTTAATTCTATCTCCTGGGTGTATGGTTTTTCAAGAATGACACTCTCATCTATTTCGGTAGATAACAAAGTCGCGAGATTTTCACGGAGTTTATTTCTGTCGGCCCGTACCTGAATAAGTTGCTGATCAATTTTTAGAAGCTCAGCTTTCAAAACATCTGCTGAAGAAGCCAGCACGGCTCCATACTTCACTCCGGTTTCAACCTCCTGAATTTGTGATTCCACTTGTTCCTGTTTAGACAGCAAAAGCGCTTCCTGCTCCTGTAATAAAAGCACAGAAAAATACAACTGATTAATCCGGCCTTTTAACTGATATAAGTTTACAGCAACTTCCTGCTGACTCGTTTTTAATTCGGCTTCCTTTAATGCCGATCTTGCGTCGATGCTCCCTCCCTTATAAATTAGCTGGTTCACATCCAGAGTAGCCCTGTATTGGTCATTATTTGGTGTTTCCATTGTTGTGTTAGGAAGCTGGAAGGGAAAAGAAATCACCTCAGACTGATAATGCGCCTGGGCATTAAGATCTATCCTGGGCAGTTTATCTTTCTGAATCTCCGAAACTTCAGCTTCGGTTTTATTACCCAACAGCTCTCCTTGTCTGGCCAGAGGATAGTTTCTTTCTGCCAACTCATAACTTTCCTCCAGGCTCAGAACCTGCTGGGCTTCCATCGAAAAGGTCATCAGAAAAATAATAATTACACTTAAAAATCTCATTTCTAAAGTCTTATTGAATTGATAATAAATTCGGCAACTTCTGTTTTTCTTTGATCCATTAAAGCACGATATTCTTTATCGTTAACATTCAGAAAACCTTTAAATAAAGGCGCCGCAATAAAAGGCAGGATATTCAACGACATAATATTGATAAACAGTTGTTCCCCACTAATAGGTTTAATTACACCCCGGTTTACATTGTCTTCAACCTGTAATTTGAATTTCTCAATATTCGGAAAATCCTTGTCTGCTCTCAGACGCTCAATAAAATCAGGGTTTTTGTTCAGCTCCTGAATAATAAAATTGGGTAGGTAAGGGTGCTTAATTACAAAAGATATATAGCTGTTGGTAAAGCCTCTGATCTTATCAAAAAGGTCAGTATCCTCATCCAGAATTTTTTTTAATTGGGGAGCTAGTAGCTTGAAGGCATTCTTAAATACGGCCTCAAATAGCATCTGTTTGCTGCGGAAATAATAATGCAACATCGCTTTGTTAATTCCGGCTTTATCAGCTATTTCCTGCATCCTGCTCCCTGCCATTCCCTTCTGTTGAAAGACTGTTTTTGCTGCCTCCAGGATCTCTGCTTCGGTATTTTCTTGTTTAGCTGTCATATTAACTGTTCGGTTTAACCATTTGGTTAACAAAGATAAATTGAAAACTCCAAGAATATGCTATACAGAATGTTAAAATTTTTTGGCCGAAAAATGAATCCTAGAAACTTTTTTAAAACGACATTGAAATAAAACAAAACCGCCTCCATTCCTGGAGGCGGTTTCTAACCTAAAAAACCTAATTAATATGAGAAAAGATTAATCGGAAGTTAAAACTAACTCCTGTCATATTCTCCTCCTTGCAAAATTCAGGATCCCTCCTAAATTGCTCTTTCAACCGGCAACACAACCACCCTTATAGGGTTATCGGTTTCCAGGTGTTTATTATATTCTTCTACCAGCTTAAAAAACTTGTCTATCTTTTTATTTTTAGTAAAAGAGAAATACAATAGCGATTCACTCCCTCCCTTTTCACTGGGAAACCAGCTTTGGGTTGCTATTAGCGAATCGTTACTTTTATAGCCGTCTATCTCAGAAGTACTAAAGGCCTCAATACCTGACTCTTTAAAAAGTTTCAGCACCTCTTTCTGGTATTCGGCCACTGTAGTTACTATTAATAATTTCATTTTTCTATTTGTTTTATATCAGTATTTAAAAAACACTGCGGTTAAGCTTCAATTTCTTTTCTTTCGTCCTCCTCAATCTCGACTCTTCTGGCGGTTTGTTTTTCTTCAGGATACTTTTTTCTTACGAGCAGGTAGTATACCACCGGAACTACAAGCAACGTAAGGAAAGTGGAACCGATGGTTCCTCCCATTAAAGAAATTGCCAGTCCCTGGAAAATAGGGTCGAAAAGAATCACAAAGGCACCAATTACTACCGTTCCTGCAGTTAACAGAATTGGCGTAGTTCTCACTGCCCCGGCTTCAATGATAGCCTGTTTTAGAGGAATTCCATCTTCCAGCCTTAAATTCACAAAGTCTATGAGCAAGACGGAGTTCCGCACCATAATTCCCGCGAGAGCAATCATCCCGATAAAAGAAGTTGCGGTAAAAAAAGCTCCCATAACCCAGTGACCAAGTACAATTCCTATCATAGAAAGGGGAATGGCCACCATCATCACAATCGGGGTTTTAAAGTCCTGGAACCAACCAACTATCAACATATAAATGATAATGATGACTCCTAGAAATGCAATTCCAAGATCCCTGAATACTTCCAGGGTGATTTGCCATTCTCCATCCCATTTTACCGTATAATCGTCTTCTTTTTCAGGTTGTCCCAAATACATTTCATTCATAGAGTAGCCGGCCGGCAATGGAATCTCCTTTAATTTCTCTTCCATACCAAGGATGGCATAAACCGGACTTTCCAGGGTTCCAGCCATATCTCCAAGCACATAGACCACGCGTTTCTGATTCTTGCGGTAAATACTTTTATCTAAAGTGCTCTCTTTTATATTAACCAGATCTCCAACCGATACCATATTTCCTTGCGCAGATACGATCTCCAGTTGCGCTATTGCTTCGGGACTCGCTTTTTCCTGCTCCTCAAGGGCCAGCTGAATTCCAACTCTTTCGGTAGCATCCTCATCGTAAAGATGCGTCACCGCTTTATCTCCTAAAGCTGAGTTTAAGGTGTAAACAATTTGTTGCGGAGCTACACCATAACGCATAGCCTTCTCGCGATCAATTTCGTAAACAAATTCGGTTTGATCGGCTTCTACCATCCAGTCTACATCTACAACATCGGTGGTGTTCTTCAGTATATTCTGAACATCATTGGCTACCTCGATCTGCTTTTCATAGTCGGGACCATAGATTTCAGCAACTATAGTTGAAAGCACCGGTGGTCCCGGTGGAACCTCAACGATCTTCACATTGGCATCATATTTT
>NZ_JBEPWD010000087.1:0-8181 GCF_041642575.1 Salegentibacter sp.
AAAGCTCGGTAGGCAGGTATGCTTCACCGGCACTATCAAATCCAAGGCCTTCAAGAATGGCAATAGTATCAGGATTAATCGCTACAGAAGGATCTTCAGTTAGAACATTGGCACCAATAAAACCTCCGATAATTGCACCAAGCACAACCATCAGGTTCCAGCGTTGAGATTTCCAATCGAACTTGAAAAACTCAATATTTTTACCTGCTCCACACATGGAACACATAGTTCTAAGGTTAGAAGACATACCGAAGTCTCTGCCCACAAAAATTAGGATAAACATAATTAACGCGATAAGCGGACCCGCAACATACCAGGGCCATGGTTCAAAAATCCATTCCATACTGTGTTTTTTAAATTGTTTGCAAATTAAGTGTAATCTAAGAAAGTAATCAGTAACAAAGGTTACAGGACAAATCAGGTTCCCCTTTCACAATCTCGCTTAAAAAAATATAAAGTTTTAATTATCAGTAAACTCCTTAATATTCTCCAGAACTTTTTCTGAAAGTCGTTGCCGGGTCTCTTCACTCCATCCTGCACTTTTCTCTGAAGCGATCAGGTTTTTTTTCGCCAGGCTCTTTTCTGAAAGTGCCAGCCTCGCATCTCCATCAAAGATACCGAAATTCCCTTTCTTTTCAAGCCATTCCTGAAAAGCTTTTTCTTCCAGGGGAAGTCCCAGAGAGGTGCTGATCAATACCTTAGCCTTTCCGAATATTTCAAATTCCCTTTTATTAAATAATTGCGTGTTCTTCGGAAGATGCAATGAAATAATCTCTGTTTTCCCCAGAAGTTCCTCAAGGGGAAGATATTTAACTCCTCTTTCTTCCCATTCCTTCTTCCGGGTTCTGCTGAAGTAATAAAGATCGGCCCCAAAAGGCAGAAGGCATTCCGCCAGCATCTGGCCGGTAGTACCAAGACCTATGATCCCGATCTTGCGTTTGGTTAGTTCCACAGGCATTTCCCGCCACTGCTTCTCTCCAAATCCGTGTAACAGCCTTATCAATTCTGAAACTATGAACTCCACAACTCCGGGATCGCCGTAATCAAAGATGCCTTTAACGCTTATCCCGCGTTCCCGGGCGAAGTTCACCGCTACATTCGCCGACTCATCGTCATACAGGCTGCAGGCCATTCCGATATATTTCAGCTTAGGGCATTGCTCAATAATGTATTCTGAAATCTGGGTTTTCCATGAAACCAATACGGCTTCAGCATCGCCAATGCGTTTAATAACCTCAGCTTCAGAATCCGGGTAGTCTTTATAATTATCTAGACCTACCTCACTGTATTGCTGTAATTCTTCAATTGCGCTTTCAGTAAGTTTGGTGTTATCTACACAAACTATTTTGTTGAATTTCATTTGGCTAAGCTTATTCCCAGTCCGGAAGCTCGGGCTCGTCGAAAAGATGATTCAGAAGCAATTCATCTTCCCGCATTTTTCGCTTGCTGGCAAATTCGAATTCCAGGTCTTTCCTTTCAAATTTTAATTTAGTGTCTTGGTAATTGTTAGTCATAAATCAAGTTAGTTTAATAATTGTGCTTAACTTCTAAAGTGGAATATTCCCATGCTTTCTGTCAGGCCTTAATACTTTTTTATTTTCAAGCATACTAAAACCTTTCAGAAGTTTCCTGCGTGTTTCCCGGGGCATTATCACTTCGTCTATAAATCCGCGTTGGGCTGCCTCAAACGGATTGGCAAACTTTTCGGCATATTCCGCCTCTTTTTCTGCAAGTTTAGCCGCCGGATCTTCAGCTTCCTTAATTTCCTTTCGGAAGATGATTTCACTGGCTCCTTTTGCTCCCATTACCGCGATCTCGGCTGTAGGCCAGGCAAAATTAAGATCGGCGCCGATGTGCTTGGAATTCATCACATCATAAGCCCCACCGTAAGCCTTTCGGGTAATAAGGGTCACTTTAGGGACTGTCGCTTCACTAAGGGCATAGAGTAATTTTGCGCCGTTAAGAATAATTCCGTTCCACTCCTGATCGGTTCCCGGAAGGAATCCCGGCACATCTACCAACACTAATAAAGGGATATTGAAGCAATCGCAGAATCGGGTAAAACGTGCCGCTTTCTTGGAAGAATCTACATCCAGTACTCCAGCCAGGCTCATAGGCTGATTGGCAACTATCCCAATACTTCGCCCACCAAGTCTCGCAAATCCCACAATTATATTATCGGCATATTCCTTATGAATTTCGAAAAAACTTTCCTCATCTATTATTCCGTTTATCACCTCGTGCATATCATAAGGTTTGCTGGAGCTATCGGGAACGATACTTTCCAATTGATCCCTGAATTCATCCCCGGGAGTAAATGGCAATTTTTCAGGGGTTTGCTTATTGCTTTGCGGCATATAGCTGATGAGCTGCTTGATGTCTTCAAGGCAACCAATATCGTTTACCGCGGTTCGATGCGTCACCCCCGATTTGGTCGCATGGGTACTGGCACCTCCTAATTCTTCTGAAGTCACTTCTTCATTGGTAACTGTTTTTACCACATTTGGCCCGGTTACGAACATATAGCTGGTATCCTGAACCATAAACGTAAAGTCGGTCATCGCGGGAGAATAAACCGCTCCCCCGGCACAGGGTCCCATAATGGCGGATATCTGCGGAATAACTCCGGAGGCTTTTACATTGCGATGAAAAATATCGGCATAGCCTCCAAGAGACTTCACTCCTTCCTGGATTCTTGCTCCTCCTGAATCATTAAGGCCTATCAAGGGCGCCCCAACTTTCATAGCGAGGTCCATCACCTTGCAGATCTTTTCGGCGTGGGTTTCAGAAAGAGAACCTCCAAAGACGGTAAAATCCTGTGCAAAAACATATACCAGGCGACCGTTTATAGTTCCGTAACCGGTAACCACCCCATCCCCATAAAATTTTTGTTTCTCCATTCCGAAATCGGTGGTACGATGAGTAACTAAAATACCGATTTCCTCAAAAGAAGATTCATCGAGGAGGTAGTCCACACGTTCCCGGGCTGTAAGTTTCTTTTTAGAATGCTGGCTTTCTATGCGTTTTTCACCACCGCCCAGATGGGCTTTTTCTATTTTATCCTGAAGTTTTTCTATATTCTGGCTCATATTTTTCAATAATTGGATCGGTTAACCGCTATAATTTAGACTATCAATATTATGTAAATTAAGTTACTTAAAAAAAGCGCGTGCATGCTAATATTTGAATCTTAACAAAAAATCCCGCTTCAGCAGGATTTTTTCTAAAATATAATGAAACTACCTCGATGCAAGAATACTCTTAATTAAAAAAAATAAACACATTTAAACTACTGATTTTAATCAATTTACATCAGGCTTTAACAATCAATTGGATATATAAAAATCGAAAATTCGTAATTTAGAAAGGAGTCATCATTTTTTCTAAAATCAGGATTATGATACATATTAGTTATAGAAGACCTGTATTTGGAGAGATAATCTTTGCACTCGCTATGGGTTTTACCACCTATACCTTTGGAGAGATCTCTGGATTTCAGGCATGGGAATTGCTTGCTACTTCCTCCTCGGGAATAATTACTCTTTGCTATATCATCATTGTAGGCTCAATCTATATCTTGGTCATGTTGCTTCACCTTTTAACCGTAAAAGTATTAAAGATCAACCACTTAAAACTTAAATATTATAACGAGCTTTTAAATATTGCACGACTTGCTACCCTATTGATAATAAGTTCTACCATCGTTCTCTTGTTACTTAATATTCCATTTACCAAAACAAAAATATTCTCTTATCCAGATTATTTTAAGATCTATTATACCATTATTACAATGGCATCTATTTTAGCAGGTTTATTTATAGCAATAATAACTATGATCTATCAAAGTATTCGAAATATAATTAGCGATAAAAAGAGAGAGCATAATAATAATAATGAGGCCGACTCAATAGAAGAATCTATGGAAGAATAATCTAATCTAATTATGAAAATTAAGTTCAGGATTCGATGAACTCCTTCAGAGTATTCACCACATAATCCAATTCTTCTCTAGTGTTATAGTGTGAGAAAGAGAACCTGATAGAAGGTTTTTTAAGATCTTCTTCCGAAAGAAAAGCATTCAGCACATGTGAGCCCTTATCGCTTCCACTTTGGCAGGCACTACCTTTTGAACAAGCTATTCCCTTGAGATCAAGTTGAAAAAGCAACATCAGAGCTTTTTGCGGAGGTACCGGCAAACAAACGTTCACCAAAGTATAGGTGCTGCCATCAGAATCTTCACAGTTTCCATTGAATTTAGCCTCGGGGATCTCCTTTTTAACCTTATCAATAAAATGTTGTTTTAGTTCAGAAACATAAGCTTTTTCCTGCTCCAGGTTATCCAGGGAAAGCTTCAAAGCTTCCTCCAGACCAACGATATTGTGAACACTTTCAGTCCCGGCACGATGCCCGCGTTCCTGTTCTCCTCCAAAAATAAGAGGTTTTAGCCCGCTATTCTTTCTTACAAAAGCAAAGCCTACACCTTTAGGACCATGGAATTTATGAGCGCTCACCGCAGTAAAATCAACAGGGATCTCACTGAAATCAAGATCATAATGCCCTACCGATTGCACGGTATCAGAATGGAAAAGCGCATTATGGGCATGTGCGATCTCCCCTGCTTTTTTAATATCCAGACGATTCCCAATCTCGTTGTTGATATGCATCAGGCTCACCAGGGATTTCTTTTCAGAGTTTTTCAGGAGTTCCTCCAGCTGATCCAGGTTGGCATTTCCGCAGGAATCCAGTTCCAGATACTCTACTTCAATGTCATAACATTCCTTAAGCTGATCGATAGTATAAAGAACAGCGTGATGCTCAATTTTAGTGGTGATGATGCGTTCCACACCTAAATCACGCACGGCAGAATTCAAAGCAAGGTTATCGGCTTCGGTACCACCGGAGGTAAAAACGATCTCTGCAGGTTTTACATTCAGATATTTCGCTACGGTTTTTCTAGCCTGTTCTACAAGGGATTTGGCCGATCTTCCGAAGCTATGGGTAGATGAAGGATTTCCGTAAACCTCTTTCATTACATCGGTCATTCGGGTTATCACTTCTTCACGCATTTGCGTGGTTGCGGCGGAGTCTAAGTATACGTTTTTCATTGAACACAAAATTAAACGAAATAAAAATATTTTTAAGGATGAAGAGGCTAAAAAAGCTTATTTCAGCTATTTTTGTTGAAAAGCGCACGAATGAAAAAGTTTTTTTCAATTTTCATCATTTTTATCGGATTGAATTCCTGTGACAGCGGGGACATAATTGTCACTTCTTTCGATCTGGAAAACAGCAACCTTAATCTTTGTAGTTTTGGAGACCAGAAGGTACTGTATGTAATCAATAGTGATGGTGTGAACGAAACTATGTCGCTGCAATTAACTTCCCGGCAACTCGATGAAGACGAATTGCTTTTAAGCCGGAACACCAACCAGCCAATAGAGATAGAATTAACCGGAGACAATAAAATGGTCTACAGGTTGTACGATGGGGAGATCCCTAGTGATTATTTCTGCAAGGCAGTGCCTTCTAAAGATCCCAGGGTTGTAGATGAATATATCACAACAGAAGGAACCGTGGTAATTACTACACGTTTTAATGATATTGGGCCGCAGGATGATGCCGACAGGGACGGAATTTCAAATATAGATGAGGGAATGGACCCGGATGAGGCACAGAATCCCGATAGCGAAACCCATCTGGATACCGACGGCGACGGAATCCCAAATTACCTGGATATTGATGATGACGGCGATAATGTGCGCACCAGCACTGAAATAAGAACCGGTGACGGTGATCCAACGGCTGAAGGCTACAGAGATACCGATGAAGACGGAGTTCCAAACTATTTGGATCCTGATGATGACGGCGACGGAGCGCTTACCAAATACGAAGTGAGCAGCGACGACCTACTTAATCCACAAAGCCTGCAACTTGCCGACAGACCAAATTACCTAAACCCGGAATTAACCGAACCATTTAATGAACATAACGAAGTTATTGACCACAGCATAAACCGCAATTTCCGCTCTGATGTTGTGATACGAAATTTCAATTTCGTTAGGCAAGACGGTAGCGGAGAAGAAATAAGGTTTGATGAATATAGCCTCGGGTACTATACAGTTACCGGTATAAGTGAGGAAGAAAACGAAGAGGAAGAAGTTCCCGATACGCCGTAGTTCCCTACCTAATTATTCTGAATTATTCTGAAAGAAATAAACTTCAGTAGCGCCCTGACCGTATTTCTGAAAATCGGCGTCGTAAAATTTGAGATTATCATAATTGCCCAGCAAATAATCCAGCTCGGCTTTTAGAACGCCCTCGCCCACTCCATGTATAAAGACAATCTTCTGGATGCGTTTTCGCATCGCAAAGTTCAGCTGTCTTTTAGCGGTTTCCATTTGCAGGTTGAGAATATCAAAATTGCTCATCCCCCGAAAATTATTCACCAATTTTTCAATATGCAGGTCAACCTCCATAGGCGGAGCATTCCTTTCCTTGGGTTTAATGCGTCTTGATTGGGGTTTCTTCGGAACTCGCTTTTCCTCCAGCACCCGATCCATGTCTACATCTACCGAAAGATCTTCAAAAGGAGTTTCGATCTTCACCAGTTCAGAAGGAGAGAAATCCATCTCAAAGCCATCGGGTGTTTCAATGGTTACAGAGGTTTTATCGGTCTTCACCACTACACCTTCGAGGTCGTCATCAAGAGCTGCAACTTTATCTCCGGGTTTAAATTCCATTAGTTCTGATCTTCTTCTTTTTCTTCCTTATGGTCGTCTTTTGTCGCAACCCAGAAATTGGTCGCTCTGAAAAGGCCAAGCATAATAATAACAAGGCCTGTTATTTTAACATACTGATTTGCATCCTCGGCGGCAATCGCATAAAGTAGTATTGCTCCACCCAATACAATAAGAACGGTATTAATTAACTGTGTAGTTTTCATTTGCATTTCAATTTTTACCAGAAACCCCTTATTCTAAATTCAATTATTTAAAGGGAACTTGTAGGCTTACAAAGTTAAAGCAATTATGAGGCTTTTTTACCTCCTATACCTGTTTTTCTGTTTTCATCCACTTTCAGCGCAACTAAGTGTTTCACCATCGGCCGCAGGAAGCAGTTTTCTGTACGTAAAAGAACTGGTTCTGTATGTTGAAAAAGACATTCATCTCGATAAAAACCCCAACCCACTCACAGAGGCCAGCATATATCTCAGGAAGCAGGCGCAGCTTATCCAAGGGGATAAAAGCAACAATTTAAATTCAGGTAACGGGATGATCTCGGTATTCCAGGAAGGATGGGCAAACGCCTATAATTATAATTACTGGGGGCTACCGGTAAGAGATATTTCAGCGGGTGCAAAAACCGCTGCCGGAATAATTCATGAGCCCATAGATAAAACCGAAAGTCAACCGGTACAACTGACTTCTGCTCTGGATGGAAAAGCAAATCCGTTGAGCATTTCCGAAAGATGGCTTTATAAATTTGAAGGAGGAAAATATGATGACTGGGAATATATTGGTGATGATTTTTCCTTAAACCCGGGGCAGGGTTTTACAATGAAAGGAGTAAACGGGAACAACCCGACTAGTATTGAGGGCGTTCCCAACAATCCCGGGAATAGACAGCGTTATGATTTCAGAGGTGTACCAAATGACGGGGATATTAATCTTAGTATCGGGAAGGACCAGGTGTTGCTGTTGGGTAATCCTTATCCTTCGGCATTAGACCTGAAGACATTCCTGGTTCAAAATACCGCTTCTACGGGAATCGCTTATTTCTGGGATCACTCCAACCACAGTTATTCCCATTATCTCGCCGAATACCAGGGCGGTTACGGCGCTTATTCTCCCGGTGCCAGCGCTTATGTTCCGGCGGTCTTTCAGTATTATGATGAATCTGCAGAACCCACAGGTAATACAGGAGAGACCGGAAAAATATATGGAAGGGAATTCAGCCCTGTGGGACAGGGATTCATGTTAATGGGAAAAACCAACGGACAGGTTAATTTTAAAAATTCCCAACGGGTTTTTATGAGGGAAAACAGTAGTAATTCAGAATTCAGGACATCTCAACAGGGCATTCCAAGCTTAAGGCTTAATCTCAGATTTGATGACTTATATGTAAGGCAATTGCTGGTTGCTTTCAGAGATGATGCAACAAAAGGGATCGATCACGCGATGG
>NZ_JBEPWD010000088.1:0-3953 GCF_041642575.1 Salegentibacter sp.
TCCTTCACACATGAAACGCTGATGGAGTGGGAATTCCCGTCTTATCTCGGCACCATCAATATTTCCATATACAGCTTTTACAGGTTTCAATTTCTGTAAGGCATCGGTTACGCTTAGATTTCCAATATCTCCTGCATGCCAGATTTCATCGGCCTGGGCTGCATAATGCAGGATTCTTTCATCAATATAAGTATGGGTGTCGCTTAAAAGCAGAATTTTTTTCACAATTATTTCTTCAGGTTTTAACTCAGTGAATCCATGGTTGGAGTTGATTTCAGCTTCTGATTTTTGCTGTATCTTTGCAGTTCGAAAATATAGAAAAATAATCGCATAACTTGAGGTATTTCATAGAACTGGCATATTTTGGAGAGAATTATCATGGTTGGCAAAATCAACCTGACGCAGTTTCAGTTCAGGAAAAGCTTGAAACTGCGCTAGGAAGACTGTTTCAGCAAACAGTTGAAATCACCGGGGCTGGCAGGACCGATGCTGGAGTTCATGCAAAACAGATCTTTGCTCATTTTGATACCCTGGAAAATATAGATACTGAACAGGTTCAGTTTAAACTCAATTCGATGCTGCCTCAGGATATCGCTATAAATAATGTATTTGCGGTGAAACCTCAGGCTCATGCCCGTTTTGATGCTTTAAGCAGAAGCTATGAGTATTTGATTATTAATAAAAAGGACCCTTTTTTAATGGATCGCGCTCATTTCATCAAAAAAAATCTGGACATCGATAAAATGAACGAAGCTGCAGAGATCTTGAAAACTTATACTAACTTTAAGTGTTTTTCAAAGTCCAGAACCGATGTAAAAACCTATAATTGCAAAATTGAACAGGCCCGGTGGGAGAAGGAAGGAGATGTTTTGAAATTCCGCATCACTGCAGACAGATTTCTTCGGAATATGGTTCGCGCAATTGTAGGTAGTCTTATTGAAATTGGCCTTGGGAAAACGACGGTTGAGAATTTACATAAAATAATAAGGAGTGAAGACAGGAGCAGGGCCGGGACCTCGGTTCCGGCGAAAGGTCTTTATCTCACGAAGGTTATTTATCCAAATATTGCAATAGAGTAAATGGCGTCTAAATCTGGAAATGCATTCGATTTTGATCTATTTAAGCGCCTGCTTAAATACACAAACCCATATAAACTAACATTTTATTTTGTAGGGGTTGCTGCCATATTGCTTTCTTTCTTTGCAGTGTTAAGACCCTATTTACTTCGGGTTACCATCGATGATGCCATTATGCCGGCAGAATATGATAACCTGGTGTTATTTGTGTCTCTTATGGCCGGGATACTTGTCCTGGAGGTGATCTTTCAGTTCCTTTTTATTTATTACGCTAACTGGCTGGGACAAGAGGTAGTTCGTGATCTCCGGGTAAACCTGTTCAGGCATATGCTGAGGTTTAAAATGGCTTACTATGATAAATCTGCTGTAGGTCGATTGGTAACCAGGGCAGTGAGCGATATCGAAACCATTGCCAGTATTTTTAGCCAGGGTCTTTTTATGATCATTAGTGATATTCTCAAAATGCTGGTGGTTGTGGCCTTCATGTTTTACCAAAGCTGGCAGTTAACTTTGCTGGTGCTAACGGTTCTTCCAATAATCATGTATGCCACCAGGGTTTTTCAACAGAAGATGAAGGTGGCTTTTGAAGAAGTGCGTACCGAGGTGGCAAACCTGAATACCTTTGTTCAGGAACGCATTACAGGGATGAAGATCGTACAGCTTTTTACCCGTGAAAAAGCCGAATATGAGAACTTTAAAGAAATCAACGATAAACACCGAAATGCATGGGTCAAAACCGTTTGGTATAACTCTATTTTCTTTCCTATTGCTGAAATGGCTACCTCCATTACCATTGGTCTTATTATATGGTTTGGTGGACTGAGGGCCGTTGAAGGAGATGTGATTACCTTGGGTATTATAGTTGCTTTTATTGAACTTTCCCAAATGCTGTTCAGGCCGCTGCGGCAGATCGCCGATAAATTTAATACCCTGCAAATGGGAATGGTTGCAGCTAATCGCGTCTTCGGAATATTAGATACTGAGTCATCGATAAAAGATGATGGTAAAATTGAAATATCTCACCTCAAAGGCGAAATCGAATTTAAAAATGTTCGGTTTAGTTATGTCGAAGATGAGGAAGTGCTGAAAGGAGTTTCTTTTAAAGCTGAACCCGGAGAAACCGTTGCTATTGTAGGAGCCACAGGTGCCGGAAAATCAACGATAATAAATCTGCTGAATAGATTTTACGAGATAAACAGCGGACAGATCCTGGTGGATGGAACCGATATCCGGGACATTAAACTAAAATCCCTTCGCTCGCAAATAGCCGTGGTTCTTCAGAATGTATTTCTTTTTGCCGATACCATCTTGAATAATATTACCCTGAATGATCCTGAAATTACAGAAGAAGACGTAATAATCGCTGCAAAACAAATCGGGATTCATGAATTTATCAATACACTACCCGGGGGGTACCACTACAATGTTAAAGAGAGGGGAATTATGTTGTCTTCAGGACAGCGTCAATTGATCTCTTTCCTTCGCGCATATATGAGTAATCCAAGTATATTGGTTTTAGATGAGGCCACTTCTTCAGTTGATACTTATAGCGAACTCCTTATCCAGGAAGCTACCGATAAGATAACCGAAGGTCGAACATCCATAGTGATCGCACACCGCCTGGCTACCATTAAAAAGGCCGATAAGATCATTGTGATGGATGAGGGTAAAATAGTAGAGATTGGAACGCATACTCAGTTGCTTCAGAAAGAAAGCGGATACTATCGAAATCTTTATGAGGTGCAGTTTATGGCCGAGGAACCGCTGGGCTAACTAAGGTCTTCCTTTAATTTTGCAATAAGTTCTTTAGTGTTCTCGAACATCACGAATTCCCCATCTTTTAAGTAAGATATCTGGCCTGTTTCCTCACTAACCACTAATGCAAGAGCGTCGGTTTTTTCGGTTATACCTACCGCTGCTCTATGTCGTAAACCAAAACGCAATGGGATAGATCTGTCGTTCGAAACAGGCAATATCACTCTTGTTGCGGTGATTTTATTATCCTCGATTACCATGGCGCCATCGTGCAGTGGTGAATTCTTGTAAAAAATCGATTCTATAATGGGTTGGTTGAGTTCAATATTCATATCATCTCCTGAATTCTTTACAAAATCGAGGTTGGTGCTTTTCTGGATGACCATTAAAGCCCCGGTATAAGTTCGCCCCATACTTTCACAGGCATTTACAATGGCTTCAATATTGGTGCTGGTTTCAAGATCATCTTTGATAAAACGCAGATTCTTAAAAAATTTTCCTCTTTGTGTGAAATTCGTAGAGCCTATCATTAAAAGAAATTTCCGGATCTCCTGCTGAAAAACAACTATTAGAGCGAACATCCCCAACCCGATGAATTCACCCAGCACACTGCTTAAAAGCTCCATTTGAAGCAACTGAGTAACCATTCCAAAGAGCAAAACGATCACTATACCAATAAAAATGTTTACCGCGACCGTTCCCTTTATGAGCTTGTAAAGATTATAGAGCAGTAGCGCGACAAGAACGATATCTACAATATCAAGAATGCGCAGATTTAGAATATCCAAATTGAAGGGCTTTTGTGTAAAAATAGAAAATAAACAAGTATTAATCCACCAGGGAGTATAATTTTACGCATTCCGCCGCCTCTTTCACGTCGTGAACCCTTAGAATAGAAGCTCCTTTTTGTAATGCCAGGCTGTTTAAAACCGTAGTGCCATTCAAAGCTTCCTGCGGACTTGTATTCAAACTTTTATAGATCATTGACTTTCGGGAGATGCCCACTAGAAATGGTAGGTCCAGGTTTTGAAAGAGTTCCAGATTTTTAAAAAGCTCAAAATTTTGGGTTTTGGTTTTAGCAAAACCAAAGCCTGGATCGGTTATAAGATCATTGATTCCGTG
>NZ_JBEPWD010000088.1:4053-8039 GCF_041642575.1 Salegentibacter sp.
CTCTAGTGAGCAATTCATTAAATTTTGACTATCTGAATTATTTGTCGAAATTTACGCAAATTAGAATTTGTAGATGCAGCATACTTTAAAACAATACGACGCGGTGATCGATACCTGCCGCGCGTTGTTTGCCCATAAAATGAAAGATTACGGCAGCGCATGGCGTATTTTAAGACTTCCGTCCCTTACTGACCAGATATTTATTAAAGCCCAGCGCATTCGCCAACTTCAGGAATCGAATACGAAAAAGGTAGATGAAGATGAAAAATCTGAATTCATAGGTATCATTAATTATTCGGCGATGGCTTTAATTCAGTTGGATAAAGGAATTGCCAGCCAACCCGATCTTGATACTGAAACCGCCCTTAAGCTATATGACGAGAAGATTGCCGAAACCCGACAGCTTATGGAAAATAAGAACCATGATTATGGTGAGGCATGGCGCGATATGCGCATAAGTTCTCTAACAGATCTTATCATTCAGAAACTCCTAAGGGTAAAACAAATAGAAAATAATAAAGGGAAAACCCTTGTGAGCGAAGGTATAGATGCCAATTACCAGGATATGATCAATTATTCGGTATTTGCCCTTATCTTGTTTGCTGAAGCTGAAAAAAAAGAAAAAATATAAATATCTACTGATATGAAATTACTTGTTGGAATCGCCAGGGTGCTGGTTGGGGTTTTATTTATTTTTTCAGGATTTATCAAACTCAATGATCCCGTAGGTTTTTCATTTAAACTTCAGGAATATTTTGGGGAAAACGTTCTTAATCTCGAGTTCCTTATTCCTTATGCTCTTGTGATTGCGATCATCCTTGTGGTTTTTGAACTTGTTTTGGGTATAATGTTGCTAATTGGTTATCTACCTAAGTTCACGATGTGGAGTCTCTTGCTGATGATCCTTTTCTTTACGTTTCTAACTTTTTATTCAGCTTACTTCAATAAAGTGACCGATTGTGGTTGCTTTGGGGATGCTATTCCGCTTACGCCCTGGCAATCTTTCTATAAAGATGTGATCTTGCTGGTGCTTATCATTTTCCTATTTGTAAAAATAAAATTTATCACTCCGGTTTTTGCGCCGGTGTCCCACAGGTGGATCATTTTCCTGTTTTTTATGCTGAGTTTTATGTTTGCCTATTATGTGCTAATGCATCTTCCGGTTTTCGATTTTCGGGCTTATAAAGTGGGCAATAATATCAAGGAACAAATGGAAATTCCCGAGGGCGCTCCCAAAGCTGTCTTTGAATATAAATGGAAATTTGAGCAAGATGGGGAAGAAATTATTATTACAAACACTGGAGAGTATCCTCAGGTTGACGGAGAATTTATTGACGTGGAAACCGAACAAATCAGCGAAGGTTATGTGCCTCCTGTAACCGATTTTCAGATTGAAGATGACGGAGAGGATATTACCGATGAAATTCTGATTGAAGAAAAAGTCTTCCTTATTGTCGCATACGATCTTCGGAAAACTGAAAGAGACGGATATAAAGCGGTTAAGGAACTTAGTGAAGAAGCGTTGAGCAAGGGCTATCGTGTTGTAGGTCTTACGGCTTCGGGCGAAGAGGAGCGCCGGGAGCTTATTGAGAGATACGATCTAAACTTTGACTTCTACCAAACCGATGAAACTGCGCTTAAGGCGATAGTGCGTTCTAATCCGGGTCTCCTTACCCTGAAACGTGGGACAATCACCCAAAAGAAGCATTGGTATGACGCTGATGATATAAGATTATAAATCATTTTCCATATTCATTAAAGAAATGGTAAAAACTCCTCTTTATGGCGGGAGCATTACCCGTATGTGCCGTCTATTGGATATATTTGTGATACACGGAAGTTTTGCTTCTGAAGAAAATAGATGTGAAATATCCCTTGAGGATAAACCAATGAAATTATGAGAAAGAATATAGTAGCCGGAAACTGGAAAATGAATAACGATCTGGCTGAAACCAAAGAATTATTAGGGCACTTAAAAATGCAGCTTGTAAAAGAGCCTGAAGCTGAAGTGATGGTCGCTCCTGCTTTTACCAATTTATATGAAGCTTTTCAAACTCTGAAGAGTACTCCCATCCAAGTGATTGCGCAAAATATGCATCAGGCTAAAAGTGGTGCTTTTACAGGAGAAGTTTCTGCCAAAATGCTGAAGAGTATTGGAATTAATACGGTTATCCTCGGGCATAGTGAACGTCGTGCACATTTCCACGAAACAAATGAGATTCTAGCCGAAAAGGTAAATGCAGCTCTGGAAAATGAATTGCGGGTGATCTTCTGTTTTGGGGAGGAACTTGAAGATCGTAAAAGCGAAAATCATTTTAATCTTGTTGAAAAGCAACTGAAAGAAAGCCTATACCAGATTTCTGAAGACAACTGGAAAAATATTGTTTTGGCCTACGAACCTGTTTGGGCAATTGGAACTGGAGAAACTGCCAGCCCGGAGCAGGCCCAGGAAATGCATGCTTTTATAAGGAATAATATAGCCGATGCTTTTAATGATGATATCGCGCAAAATGTCTCAATTCTCTATGGAGGAAGTGTGAAGCCCGATAATGCCGCAGAGATCTTCGCGAAAGAAGATGTAGACGGAGGACTCATAGGCGGTGCCAGCCTTAAGGCAGTAGATTTTCTTGAGATTGTAAACTCTTTCTAAGATGGTGGGGAATTACTTCGAATTCAGGTTTAAAATTGACCCGCTTCAGCCGGGGTCAGAGATCCTTATCGCTGAATTGGGTTACCTGGGATTTGAAAGTTTTGTGGAAGAGGAAGATGGCGTAACTGCTTATATTCCGGTAGAAGAATATGAAGAAGATCTGCTGGCACAGGTGCATATCCTGCAATCTGATGAGGTGGAGATTTCCTACTCAAAAGAGGAGATCGAAAAGGTAAACTGGAACGAAGAGTGGGAGAAGAATTTCACTCCTATTGTCGTAGACGATCGCTGCAGCATCAGGGCGACATTTCATCCTTCGGCAGAAACCGAATACGAGATCGTGATAGATCCCAAGATGTCCTTTGGAACAGGGCATCATGCTACCACGCATTTGATGATTCAGCATATTCTGAATAATGACTTCACCGATAAAAATGTCCTGGATATGGGGTGTGGAACCGGAGTGTTAGCCATTTTGGCAAGCATGAAAGGGGCGCATATCGTAGATGCCATCGATATTGATAATTGGTGCTACCAGAACAGCCTGGAAAATGTTGAACGCAATAATTGCGATAATGTTAGTGTGGAAGAAGGTGGAGCCGAATTACTGGAAGGTCGTAAATACCATATTATTCTGGCTAATATAAACAGGAATATTCTCCTGCGTGATCTCCCGGTTTATGTTGCATCCCTGGAAGATAAAGGAGAGTTATACCTGAGCGGATTTTATGAAGATGATATTTCGGCTATCCGAAAGGCGTGCGAGGAACTTGGCCTAAAATATGTGGAGCATTTAGAGAGGAATAACTGGGTAGCTGTAAAGTTTTCTAAATAAGATTTTTATTACCTTTGAGGTCCTAAAATTTGATGATGATGAGTACTAAGGAAGAAGTTTTAGAAAAAGTTATTAGAAAGTCTGAAAAGAAGAAGCAAAACGAGATCATTTTATATAACGATGATTATAATACCTTCGATCACGTTATTGAAACCTTGATTTATGCCTGTGATCATACCCCTGAGCAAGCTGAACAATGTTCCCTACTTGTTCATTACAAAGGGAAGTGTACCGTAAAAACCGGGTCATATGAAGATCTTAAGCCGCGTTGTTCCAAATTGCTTGAGGCTGGATTGAGCGCAGAGATAATTTAGTTTAAAAAACTTCAGGTTTCTTTTTCAGAATTTAAAATAAACGATATATTTGCAGCCGCTAATCCGGATAAGGAAAGGCAATAATAAAGGCCTCGTGGCGCAACTGAATAGCGCATCTGATTACGGCTCAGAAGGTTACAGGTTTGAATCCTGTCGAGGTCACACTGGATAGCTTCCAAAACGCTCG